>CAZOTP010000070.1:0-12782 GCA_964582655.1 uncultured Pirellulales bacterium
GTTTTTATTTTTCCCTGAGTGTTTTTGGGGTGATGACGCCGGGGACGTTTCTGCTCCCGGAATGTGTGGCGGGGGAGGTGGAATATTTGTTGAACTGCTGGGGGCGGATCGATGGAAGCCGGCCGCCGGCCAATATCGTTCCGATGGCGGCGGACCAGGAATATGAAATCCGGAAGAACCTCTTCGCGGTGGCGTTTGATACCAATCACTGTCGCGGGGCGCTGGGATTTACCATCCTGGACCGCCGACAGAAGCTGAAAGAGGAATATCTGGAACTGCCGGGCCATGAAATCGCCAAGCTTCGCAAGGAAGGGTGCGAGATTACCTATACTCTGGAGGTGCCGCTGGTGACCTATCTGGGGGATACGATGAGCGGGCCGTTCGAACAACTGGAGTATGTCCGCAACAGTCGCATCCTGATTGCCGAATGTACATTCTTTCACCAGGACCACCGGGACCGTGCCAATGCAGGGAGACATTATCATTTTGATGACTTGGCGGGTGTTCTGGAGAAAATGAACAATCAGCACATTCTTTTGACACACATGAGCCGCCGGACGGATTTTCGACTGGCGAAGAAACTGATTCATCAGAAGCTTTCCCCCGAATTGGCGGAAAAAGTTCACTTTTTGATGGAACGTCCCAGGCGGAAAGCCCTGTCGGACCCTGCCTCGCCACAAGAGAATTCATAACTTTTCGATTTATCCCGACACAGTCGATCCATATCTGTTTTTTCCTCTCTTCTTAACGGAGGCGGCGATTCATCGCGCAAGGCGCATGCGACGTTTCTGAGATTGGGTCAGGATGTTTTGGTCTGGGATTTATGTTTGAGAAATCGGTCAAAGAGAAGAATAGCCAGGAGACAGGAGAGTGCCAGGACAGGCATGGCGATGAAAATGGCATTATAGCCTCCGGTTTTATCGATGTATTTTCCAATCATAGGATTTGCGACGGCGGAAATCACACTGCCGAACATTCCAAGGATTCCGGAGACAACGCCGACATTCTTGAAGGAAAAGTCCTGGATGCAGGCCAGATAATTGACCATGATGGAGGTAATGCCGCAGCCCGCCAAACCCAGCAGGGCAACGGACATCCAGGCCTGGGAAACGAGAGTCAGCAGACCGACGGGCAGGATCAAAATGACGGCGAGAACAATTGCCGCACCTCTGGCGGCGGGAACGGACCAGCCCCGCGAGGCCAGAAATTTGACAATGGCGCCTCCCATGATATTGCCCAGATCAGCGCCCAGAAAAATGGGAATGGTAACCAGACCGGCTTTGAGGACGCTGAATCCCCGTTGATCGTACATATACTTGGGAATCCATTCGTTGAGGAAATACCAGGTTGGATTGACGCAGATGGAGACAATCAGGAGCATCCAGAACGCCGGGTGGAGGAGGACTTCGTGGAGGAGATTGCCCCACATGGAATGACTGGAAGTCTGATCGCTCCCTTCGGTGCGGTGTCGTGTGGATGTGACGGCCCCGTAGGCGCTGGTTCCCTTTTTGTTGGAGGCGTACCACAGGAAAATCCAGAAGCCGCCGACAGCGCCGATAATCAGGAAAGCCCAGCGCCAGCCGAAATGGATGGCCAGGGGGGTGATAATCAGGGAGGCGGTGAGGGATCCGACGGCAGTCCCGCTGTTGAAGATCCCGGTGGCCAGAGCTCGATCCTGTGAGGGCAAGGCGTTGGCGATAATCCGGGTGGCGCAGGGCCAGTTGAAAGCTTCGCCGATGCCTAGGCCCGCGCGAGCGAGAATAAACTGTTTGAAGCTCCCGACCTACATGGCCGCAGCGCCACAGAGAGACCAGAATCCCACGGCGAGGGCGTAGATCAGGCGAAGGGCAAAGTAATCGGCGATAAAACCGGCGGGAACCTGGAAAATGGCATAGGTAATTCGGAAGGCGGAAACCAGTTCACCGAACTGTTCGTTGGAAAGATGGAATTCGTCGCAGATCATGGGGGAGCAGAGGGAAATCGTCTGGCGGTTCAGATAGGTGAGAATGGTTGCGAAGAACAACACAATGGCCAGCCACCATTTCCAGAGATTCTGTTTCCAGGAACTTGTCAATTCCATACGCGGAGTCCTACATGTGTTTTTGCGGCTGTCTTTTTAACCAGCAAGCATTGCCAAGGCGCAATCGATTCCGTGAGTTGACTTTAAAGCATTGGCATTAAGGAGACAACGACGTTTTATACCCGTTTATGTATCACCGGCTTACGCCTTTTTCTCTTCTTTGGGCAAGTGGAAAGAATTTCCCAGATGACAGCCGGCCAAGACGGCGAGGGAGCCGATACCGATGTATTCGATGGGAAGGATCGAAGCCGGAATAAGGCTTGCAGGTAGAAATAAGGGGGAAACATCGGCCATGGGGCCAGTCAGCCCCTGTTTAGCGGCAAAAAGATAGAACACGCACGCCGTCAGCGGGCAGCCAAGAAGATAGCACCATAACGGCGCCTTGACCACCTGCGTCATTCCCATCGCGGAGAGGAAAAACGCCGCGGTGACGGCAAAGACAATTTGTCCTTTCGCCGGAATGGTTGCCAGCACCGGAATTGCAATCACAGAATCGATCCGAATGCGTCCGGACTGGGCGAATACCTTCAACAGAAGAATCGATGCCAGGCACATACCGGCGGCGGCGAAACAAAACGACAGACGGGGATCACGGACCATGATATAGCGACTCCCGGCGGAGTCCGATTTCAGGGGAGGATTCTCTTTATTCAATCCCCGCACACGGCAATACCAGTTTGTAATCCAGCAGCCACTCGCCGCCAGCAAAAACCACACCCACGACTCCATCGCAAAGCGCTGATACATTCCTGCTCGTCCGGCGGCATCGGTTTCTTGCAACATCAAAGATTCCATGGTATGGGACAGAATCGCCCAGACGGTCAGCCCCATGGGAATGGCTGCCGGCGCAAGCGTTTTTACCCATTTTCCGGAGAATACAATACTTCCTGTCAGCATGAGGGAGGATAATACCGCCCCCACCAACAGAACCTGAAGCGGATTGGGATTACGGAGCATGGAAAGAGGGTCAGCGGGCCACGGCGGCTGCACCGCCGACCAGCCCAGGATCCAAAACAACCCTGCCGCGAGGGCAATCATCCCCAAAATCCGAATTTTTACGAGCAATGGTATTTCCATTCCGGTACAATACCGCCGGTCGTGAGTTTCGTCAAGCGGTTCTATTGGCTGGAATCATGACAAGGCAAAATAGTAATTTTGAGGATGCGGTAAAACCGGCCTATAAACAGGATCCTTGCATAATGGGCGTGCAAACCGTCTTATTTGACAATCTGCAAACCCCCTATACGGCTGTCGCTCATTCGGTGGAGCCTGATTCAGTGCCTCTTGTCACGGTTGCGATAGAAAACACCGGCGATCATGTTTATGATTATGCCCTTCCCTCTCCGCTTCGGTTAAGCCTTCGGCCCGGTCAGCGGCTTTCAGTGCCTTTTGGCAAAAACAGCAGGCCACGTATAGGATTTTGCGTTGGATTCCCGGAAAAAACGACGGTTTCCCGCGTGAAATACATCCTCGATGTGATCGACCCCTTCCCGCTGCTGGATCCAGACCGTATGCGGCTGGCAGAGTGGATCAGCCGATATTACTGCTCCCCGCTGGGAGATGTTCTTTCCGCCATGGTTCCGGCGGCGGTCAAAAAACAGGCCGGACTAGTACGGATCCAGCATGTTCGCCTCACAGATGCTGGGCGCGATGCCGTCCAAGTTCCCAAAGGAATTCGTTTAAGCCCGATGGGCAAAAAAGTTCTGGATTATCTTCGAATCCATCCGGTCGAGGGGATTCCACGCACACAAATTTTGGCGGATTTACACACCACCGCTGCTCCGCTGAATACCCTCATTCGCGCCGGACTTATAGAGATGTTCACCACTCAGGAATTTCAGGCGCCCCCCTGTATCTCCGCTTCCCCCCAAGCTGCACCGGCGTTCCAGCTCAACTCGGACCAGGTCGAGGCCCTGGCACAAATTTCCGAGCATCTTCCGAACAACCGCTTTCATACCATTCTTCTCCACGGGGTAACCGGCAGTGGAAAAACCGAGATTTATATCCGGAGCATTCAGCAAATCCTCGAGCGGGGTCGCCAGGCCCTGGTTCTGGTACCCGAAATCGCGCTGACGCCGCAAACCGAATCCCGATTCCTAGCTCGGTTTCCAAACATCGCTGTGCTGCATTCGGCGCTATCGCCAGTAGAGCGTCATCGTCACTGGCGAAACATCGCGCAGGGACTGGCTTCCGTGGTTATCGGGGCCCGCTCGGCGGTATTTGCGCCCCTGCCCAACCTTGGCTTGATCATCGTGGATGAAGAGCACGAACCCAGCTACAAACAGGACACGACGCCTCGCTATCACGCACGCGATGTGGCGGTCAAGCTCGCCCAGCTTAAAAATATCCCGGTTATCCTGGGATCCGCGACACCGAGCCTGGAAACCTACCACAACAGTCAGATGAAGCCGCATTACCAGATGATCCGGCTTCCCCGGCGGGTGAATGAACTTCCGCTACCGGAAGTCCGGATCGTGGATATGGCTTCCCTTGCTTCAAAATCCAAATCGGAGTCGCTTCTGAGTTCCATGCTAGAAAGCGAACTGGAGGTCTGTCTTGGTAAAAAACACCAGGCGATTCTGCTTCTGAACCGCCGTGGTCACAGCCGTTTCCTGCTTTGTCCGAGCTGTAAATTCGCTCTAAACTGCCCCAACTGTGATGTCAAGCTCACCTACCATAAGCCGCTGCGGCAATTCGAGACGCAGCAGAAGAGCTGGATGCTATGTCACCACTGTCTTCACAGCTCGCAGGTTTCCCATTTGTGTCCCGTATGCGGGAAAAAGCTCCTCCTGCTCGGTCCCGGCACCCAGCAGGCAGAAGAACTCCTGCAACAGAAATTTCCCCGTGCTTCCATTCAGCGAATGGACAGCGACGCCATCCAGCCGTCTGACTATCACTCGATCCTCCAGAGATTTGAACATCGGCAGATCGACATTCTTGTGGGCACCCAGATGATCGGAAAGGGGCTGGATTATCCCAATGTTACCCTCGTAGGCGTTCTAAACGCCGATACGGCTCTGGCGATACCTGATTTTCGAAGCTCGGAGCGAACCTTTCAGATTATCGCACAGGTTGCCGGCCGCTGCGGAAGAGGGTTTTCTCCGGGACTTGTCATCGTTCAAACGTTCCTGCCTGATGACCCTGCCATCCGTTTCGCATGCAGGCACGACTATGAAACTTTTGCCAAATGCGAGCTGGACCTTCGAAAACGCTGCCAGACCCCGCCGCATGGCCGCCTGGCGCGCATCCTGCTCCGCAACTTGAATCTCCAGAATTTGGAGAAACAATCTCTCTGGCTGCGGCAAAAAATGGATAAAAAAATTCATGCAATGAGCCTTCCTGTTCATCTTATCGGGCCGGCTCCGGCCGGGATCGCACGACTTGAACGCTACTATCGGTACCAAATTATCCTGCGGGCCATATCCCCGGATCCCATCCAGAAGCTTCTGGCGGAACTGCGTAAAAAAGAACTCTGGGACCCGAAAATCCTTACCGCGGTGGATGTGGACCCCATCCATTTGCTCTAAATGTCCGCGATTGGCAAGTCCATTTCCGCCTATTTTCTCTGGATACCTAACCTGCCGTGCATTACAATGGTCCGGTAGAATGTCCGCCGTGTACGGGTGGAAGACAAACAACTATAACGATTTAGAATCGAACCAACATAATGAAAGTCCCATTTGAAAGGAGTAACCCGATGTTAAAATCCCTCATTACTGTATCGCTAGTGACGGCTTATACTCTTATCCTTTTTACGGCCCAGCCGACCAATGCGGAAAAAACCGCCTGCTGCCCATTAGCGGGCCGGGACCTGTTTAACGGTAAAAACCTGGACGGATTCACCAAACGAGGGGGGCCTGCCGTTTACACCGTGGAAGGCGACTGCATCGTGGGACGCCCCCAACCCGGCGAGGAAAACACCTTCCTCTGCACGGACCAGGAATACGGCGATTTTATCCTCGATGTTGATTTTTACGATGAAAACCAGAATTCCGGTATTCAGTTTCGCAGCCATGAAAATTCCGAATTCAAGCAGAACCGGGTCCATGGGTATCAGTGTGAAATCGATCCCAGTTCCCGCGCATGGACGGGAGGCATCTATGATGAATCGCGCCGGAACTGGCTTTACAACCTGAACGCCAATGACGCTGCTCGAAACGCCTTTAAACAAAAAGACTGGAATCATCTTCGCATTGAGGCTATTGGCGACTCCATCCGAACCTGGATTAACGGGGTGCCGGCGTCGGATCTGGTCGATTCGATGACACTGACTGGTTTCATTGGTCTGCAGGTCCATTCCACGAAAAACCCCGAAGGGAAATTTGTGAAATGGAAAAACGTCCGTATCCAGGATCTGGGTAAGCATCAGTGGCAGCCGTTCTGGACTCTGGAATCCATGGATGGATATAAAACCTTTGGGCCTGCGAAATGGGAGCTAAAGAACCACATCCTTGCCGCGACATCCGACGGGGCGGCGCAAAGCCTGCTGCTTTCCGATAATGAACTCAATTCCTTTACCCTGAAAATGAAATTCCTCGTTCAGAAAGGTTCCGCAGCGTTCTGTTTCCGAACTTATCAAGACGAGAACGATCCCAATTTCTACGGCTATAAAGTCATTCTGGACAACCAAAAAGACGGTATGACCGGCGGTCTGATACAGACGGGTGCACGCGAACTCATGATAAAACCCTTCCGAGGGATTTCCAAACACTGGGAAAACAAAGACTGGCTGGCCTACAAGCCCGGCGAGTGGAATCTTCTGACTGTTTCTTCCCAAGGGCAGCGTATCGTGATCTTTGTCAACAACCGGAAAACCGCCGAGCTTCGATACGATCCCAGTGAATTCCGGCATGAGGCCAAACTTCCCAGCCATCGGATTGGTTTTGAGCTGCTTGCCGGCCAAGCCACCGAGCTGCAAATCCAGGATATTCAGATTCTGCTTCCTGCCAAATAGCAATTACGTCAGCAAACGGACATATCAAAATTTTGGGCTCACCCAAGAAAAACAGCGGTTGATTTGTCGAACCGCTGTTTTTCATTTTTTTCACTTTAATCGTCCTTAAACACCCATAGCGATTTCAAACAAAGCACATTTCTGGGCCTACCTTATTTGGGCTTATGGGTTAATACTACAGCGCAAGTTAGCAGTTTATGTGCATTAAAACCACGTTTTTATACTGATAATGCGGTCCGTAACATCAAAAAAGCCCTAAGTTGCGCTGTAGTATTAAAACGGTAATCCCATTCACCCGCTTGACTTTGGGATTTGTTTTCACAATAACAATATATCAGTGTCGGTTTAAACGGGCCTGTCCGAGCCTTTGTTGGATAAAACTGGCAAGGACGAAGCCTGTTCAAGGAAGAGGAGAGTCTGTTGAATCATGGCTGCGGTTATGCCTTGGATTTACGTTCATTTATCTGGAAGTCAAGTGGATGATGTTTTGAAATGACGTACAGACCAATCGGGGCAATTCCCTTTTGGAGAATGCGTTGATTGGAATCGTGAATTGGTAAGCCCGTCAGGCAGATTCTATGAAATGTTAATTCAATCAGAAAGGAGATCTTATGAGCGAATTACTGGAGCAAGTAAGGCAACAGTTTGCCGTGTACGGTCCCAACCTGCTGGCGGGGCTGGCGGTGCTGGTGGTGGGCTGGCTGCTGGCGGTCCTGGCATCCTTCCTTGTGAGAAAAATCCTCAGCCGGGTATCGATCGACAATAAGTTTGCGCAGTGGCTGGCGGGGCCGGATGCGAAGCGGGAAATCCCCATCGAGCGATGGGCCGGAACGGCGGTGTTTTGTCTGGTGATGCTGCTGGCGGTGATTGCGTTTCTACAGACTATCAAGCTGATGCAGGTGACCCGGCCGATCATGTCCCTGGTGGATCCTGTCATGGCGTACCTGCCCCGGGTTGTGGGCGGCATCCTGCTGCTGATCGCGGCGTGGATCATTGCCACGGTAGTCAGGAAGGTTCTGCTGGTCGTACTTTCGGCGTCCAAGATCGATGAAAAGGTAGCCGGACAGGTGCGCGAGGACGGCCGGCCGATCTCCCTGAGCCGCACGTTCGCGGATATCGTGTACTGGCTGATATTCCTGCTTTTCCTGCCGGCGATTCTGCAGGCTCTGGCAATCCAGTCGCTGCTCGAACCGGTCACGAATCTGTTCAACAAGGTGTTCACGTTTTTGCCCAACCTGCTTTCGGCGGCGGTGATAGCGCTGATCGGGTGGCTCATCGCGCGAATCGTGCAGCGGATCGTGCAGAGCCTGCTGGCAAACACGGGCTTGGACATCCTGAGCGAAAAGTGGGGCTTGGCCGGTTCGCTGGGCAAACAGAAGCTTTCCGGGGTTCTGGCCCTGGTGCTTTATTTTGTCATCCTGGTGCCGGTGATCATTTCCGCTCTGGGGGCGCTGAAGCTCGAAGCAATCACCCGGCCCGCCAGTGAAATGCTGTCGAAAATCATGGCGGCGCTGCCCAATGTGTTCGGGGCCATCATCATCGTACTGCTGGCCGTGCTGATCGGAAAAATCGTTTCGGGAATTATCGCCAACATCCTTGCCGGCGTGGGCTTCAACAATGTACTGGTGAAACTGGGATTGTCTAAACAGGTGCCGCAGGGCAAACAATCCCCCTCCGCATGGGTCGGACTGGTGGTGTTCGTTTTCATCGTCCTGCTGGCGTCCGTAACGGCCAGCGATATGCTGGGATTCCCCTCCGTGGGCGTTCTGATTCAGGATTTTATTACCCTGGCGGGGCATATTCTCATGGGTGCAGTGATTTTCGCGCTGGGCTTGCTGTTGGCCCAGATCGTCGGTAAGGGAATCTGTGCCACCGAATCGCCCCATGCCGGATCGCTGGCTTTGGGTGCCCGCACGGTGATCCTGGCACTGGCTGGCGCGATGGCGCTTCGGCAAACCGGACTGGCCGATGAGATTATTACCCTTGCGTTTGGGCTGCTGCTGGGTGCGGTTGCGATCGCCGCGGCGATTGCTTTTGGAATCGGGGGGCGGGATTTAGCGGCCCGGAAGCTCAATGAATGGATGCGTTCGCTGGAATCCAGAGACGAGAATCAATCGAAATAGGAAGGCCGATACCTGACGGGCGATTGGCAACAGGCGTCCGTATTGATAAATGATATTTGATCTGCGAACCGCGGCGGCGGAGTTGACAAAGGGACCGGGATTGTTCCCTGTTTTTATGGGGGCATGAAAATCGCGTGTTGAAAAATTTTCCGGGTTATGCCATAATCACGTTTTTATACAAGAAATACAGACTTGATGATGCGAATCCGGACCCTACAGAGCGCCTACGAACGAGAGCCGCTGGCTCAGCCCTTTGGATTTAAGGGGGGGTATCTTACCGAATTATGGCAGACGGCGGCTTGGCTGGAGGCGGAAAACGGAACGCAGGGACTGGGCCTGGGAACCCAGAGCGTCTTGTGGTCTGATGCGGAAATCTTCAAACGTTTTCCTGAAATCCGCGGCAACGAGCTGATGTTCCAGTTGACCCGATTCGCCCTGACCGAATTGCAGAAGACAGACTGGCGCTCTCCGCTGGAACTGCTGGAAAAGCTCTATCCGACAACCCTCGAATTTGGCCGAGCGATCACCCGCCATCCCGCTCTGCGGGCCACTTTCGCACTCAATGCTCTGGTGGCCGTGGACAACGCCGCATGGCAGCTCTATGCGGCAGGGAATAAAATCGAGGATTTTGACCGGATGATCCCGCCGGACTTTCGCGGCGCCCTTTCCTGCAAGGAAACCAGGCTGGCTCAAATTCCCCTGATAACGTATGGCGTTCCGCTGGACCGGATCGAACATCTCATTCAAGCCGGCAGCTTCTTCCTGAAAATCAAGATCGGCTCTGACCCCGATAACGACGGTTCCCTCGAAAAGATGCTCGACTGGGACACTCTGCGTCTCACCGCCATCCACGACATGCAAAAGAAATACGGATCCGATCACACCGAAAACGGGAAAATCGGTTATTATCTCGATGCCAATGGCCGCTACGACACCCCAGACAGGCTGATGCGGTTTCTGGATCATGCCGAAAAAATCGGCGCACTGGAGCAGATTATGCTTCTCGAAGAACCCTTCGATGAAACCCATGAGATTGATGTAAAGAATATCCCCGTCCGCCTAGCCGCCGATGAAAGCGCCCACACCGACGCAGACGCCGCTGCACGAATTGAAATGGGCTACCGCGCGATCGCGCTCAAACCCATCGCTAAAACCCTGAGTATGAGCCTGAAAATCGCAAAATTGTGCCAGGATCGCGGCGTACCCTGTTTTTGCGCCGACCTGACGGTAAATCCGATATTGGTGGACTGGAACAAAAATGTCGCCGCCCGCCTGGCAAGACTGCCGGGTTTTAAAACCGGCGTTTTGGAATCCAATGGCGCGCAGAATTATAAAAACTGGACGGCAATGAATGCGTTCCATCCATGCAATGGTGCAAAATGGATCGAACCAAACCTCGGTTTCTATGAACTCGACGCCTCCTTTTATGAGCAAAGCGGCGGAATTTTCCAACCGTCCGCACATTACAAATCCTTGATTCTCACCCCATTCAAACCGGCTGGAGATCCAAATCCATGAGTATTCCCTGTTCTGATTCGGTAAACATTGTCAAGCAGGCCCTCTCGCATCAGAAGCCCGACCGTCTCCCGATGTTTGTCAATTCCTACTGGGATGAATTTGCCGAAATCTGGCGGCAAAAAAAAGGATTTAAGCCCGAAGCCTCGATTGAAGACTATTATGGCAACGATCTCACCGTTCTGGTCGCCCAAGAAGAACTCTTTCCCACACGGATGCGAATCATCAAACAGCAGGACCAGGAAACCTTTGCCGATGACGGCTGGGGCCGAGTGGTTCATAAAAAAGCCGGAACGGGTATCACTGAGCCGGTCGAATATCTCCTGAAAAACCCCGCCGATTTGGACAAAATCCAGTTTGATCCGCCAACGCTGGATATGCGCTACAACGATTTTGTAAAACAAACCGCATTACAAAAAGCCAAAGGCCGCCCCGTTTTTGTCAAAATCGGAGGCCCCTTCATTCGAAGCTCCTTCTTCCGGGGGGAAACCGACTTCCTCATGGATCTCGCCGGTGATGAGGAATTTGCCAAAACTCTCGTTTCCCGCATGGGGGAGCATCTCCTGCAGGTGGGCCTGGAATCCCTCCGCCGGGCAAATGCCTATGATTTCGGCCTGTGGATTTACGATGATATGTGTAATACGAACGCCCCGATGTTTTCACCCGGCACCTTTGAACGCGTGTTCCTCCCGATCTACAAAAAAATGGTGAAAACCCTCAAGAATGCCGGGGCTGCCTGGGTCATGCTTCACTGCGATGGAAACCTCCGGCCTTTCCTGGAAATGCTGATCGAAGCGGGAATCGATGGTATCAATCCCGTCGAGCGTTCCGCCGGACTCCACGTGCCCGAACTTCGCGAAAAATATGGCGATACGCTATCCTTCATCGGAGGCGTCTGCAACACTCATATTCTGCCTTCCAACAGTCCGGACCAGATCGCCGCCCATGTCCGCGATATCGCCCGCGCGGGCCGCGAAGGGGGTCTGATTATCGGTACCCATTCCATCGGACCTGATATCTCCGTCGAATCCATGGACCTCTTCCGCCGCATCGTGCAAGAGGAATTTTAAATCTCCCAGTCGGATGGGGTGAGCGAAACAGGCTGGCCAGTCTCGATAGATTTTCTCGCCGCCAGGGCGCATGCGCTGGCCCGGTTGCCGTCTGCTGCCCCCGCGTTTTGCGGCATTTTCCCTTCGATCGCCGCCGCGCAAAATTCCTCCAGCGCAACACCCCAGCCCTTGTCGGGAGCATAATTAATCTGGGGCAGAGGCGGCTCGCCCAGCAACTGCCGAGCCTTCTCCCACGCCGCTGCGTCGGCGCTGTTCGCCAGGACTCCCGACCTCTCCAGAGCTTGGTTGTAAATCCGCCGCATTTCCAGCATCGCGGCAAGTCCGTTTTTCTGAAAGGCCTCCACATGCCTATTGTCGCACCGGTCATAGGGACGCCCCGCGAAACACGTTTTAACGGGCGATTCCAGATTGCCGAAACACCGAACCTCCACAAAATCATCCATCTCGATTACGGACCGGTTCACCACCGCCTCCAGATGCTCCTTCGGCTGCGCCAGCGATCCCCAGCTTGACGAAAGAATTGTCGCGTGGCTGTTGTCAGAAAACTCCAGCGTCAGCAGCGCATCGTTGAAGCGGGACTCTACCGCGTAGATAGTACGGGGTTGCGAGCGCGTCAGATAACACAGCAAATCAAAAATATGCACGATTTCAATCAGAAGCCGATCCTGTTTTTTCCACTCCTGCTCCGGAGGCCGCACCCGGTCATCGTCGCAGATGCGGTAAAAAAAGGTGAACGGACCATTCGCCGCCCGAAGCAGCGGCACGATATGCTGAATCGCCGGCGCGAAACGGCGATTGAAGCCTACCGCCAGCGGAACCCCCAGATTCTGTGAAAGCTGCTGGAGCTCCAGCCCCTCGGCAAGGTTTTCCGTCAGCGGCTTTTCGACGTAATCAGGCTTGCCATGCACCATCGCTGCCCTCGTCACTGCCGGATGAAACTTCGGTAGAATCCCCACGACCACCGCATCTACATCCGGATCGCAGACCGCATCATCCCACCGCGTGCTGGTGTTCTCCGGAGGATCCAGCGTGGAGCTTTC
>CAZOTP010000071.1:0-12769 GCA_964582655.1 uncultured Pirellulales bacterium
CATCACTAATATATCCAACAACCTATGCGGGCAAAACCGCGTGAACGCTTACAAGATTCCATGCTTCATAAAGCACCTCATAGCTCTGAAATATTTCTATCGTCGCGAGTAATAGAAAACAGTGTAAAAAAGAACGGTTTGAACTTCCACTCAAAAATTATAAAAGCATTTTAGGCGAAAATACGCTTACCCTGCGATCCCCGTGCTGTCGATCCATGCGCCCCGCCGGAGAACTCACCATTCGTTCATTCGTTGCCCCAGCGCCAGGGGCTATCTTCCTGGAAATACGAATGTTAATAATAGGCGTAATAGCGGGAATCTATTTGAAGCCAGTGAGTCACCATGCCGGCGAAATCGGACAGATTGACAACCCCGTCCCGGTTCATATCGGCGGATGGAACGGCCCCTGATGAGAGCCACTGACCGGCAAGTAACGTCCAGTCGGAGTCATCCACAATATAGTCAAGATTGACGTCACCCGGCAGGGGGGGGAGGAGTTCAAAAGCCAGCGCATAGTCGCGATTGTTTGTGCTGGTGGTGTTGCGCAAAGAAACCTGATATACGCCGTCTTCCGGCAGGAGAATATCTATTTTTTCCAAGTTATCCAAAGCATTGGTTTCTGCGTAAACGGTTGATCCGCCGGGCGAGGCAACGGTCAGGTCGAGATTATACACGGGTGATTCGGCGGAGTAATTTCCGCCGATTTTGTTAACTTTGCGATTCCAGGTTACGGTCAGGATCAGGCGGTGGTTTTTTATGACGGTTATATTGTAGAGATGTTCTGCGTTTGATCCCATGATATCATATGCCCAGCCCTTATCGGCGGCGACTATCTGACTGCGAGTGATTTGATCGGCGGATATCGTTTGGAAAGCCCGCAGGGCATCAATCCGCCCATAGCCCCGATCCGTATTCCAGGTATTTCCCGGCATGGCCGGATAGGTTGGAAGACCCGACTTGTTTTTGATATTGGGAAACGTACTGTTCACGATGACAGCCCGTATGACTTCATTATGTGCGTCTTCCAGATCAACGGAGGTATTCGCAAAACCCAGAAGGAGTGCGGCAACACCGGCGGTATGGGGAACGGAATAGCTGGTCACGCCCGTACTGGGTATTCCCGTTCCCCACCCATATTCTGATGCAAAAGGCGCTAATTGATTTTGGGAGGGAGCGGCAACATCCGGTTTATGGCGTCCATCGGCGGTAGGCCCGGAATTACTGGCCGTTCCAACCTGCCCATACGTACTGGTTCCACTATCTGTTTCGAGAAGTCCGCCGGTGGTAATGCCGTTATAGGCATCCCCGAATATGGTAATTTGTGAATAGTCATTTCCCGCTGCATTGGCGAAAACGACATCGTAATTATACGCGTAATAATCATACATTAACGAAAAGATACTTTGGCCATCCAGCGTCAAGGGGGATCCGGCGAGCTGAAAACCGCTCAGAACAACGCGGCATCCGTGGGTAACTACCAGATCATTCAGGGCATTTGTGAGGTAGGAGGTATAAATGGCACTATCGCCATCGACGACCCGTCCGTTGTATAAATCGGCATCCGGCGCAACACCCAGATATAAAAGATGATTCGGATCTCCCCGGCTTATCATAATGCCGGCCATGAACGTTTCATGATTATTGGCGCTGATCCCGCTGCCCGTGTAATCATAGGCAAATGCATGTGCCAGACCTTCCGCATCCCGAAAAGCGGCGTGATTGGCATAGATATTTCCCGTCGTCAACAGAGCGATTTTTACTCCCGTTCCAGTGTGCCCGTGAGCATGAACGGCCTTGGCGTTGCTGCCCCCCGGACCTGTCGAACCCACCAGCGCCCAAGCCTGGGACGAAATGCATTCTATCATCAGAAGAGCTACAGCCAGAATAGCTAATCGATACATTTTCTGAATCCTGCGATGTATGCCATATTTTGATGCAAGGCCACGGTTTGAGACGATCGAAAGAAATGAACTTCCATGCCATCAAACCATGAGGTTATTATAACAAAATTAATCCCAAAATGGCGGGAAAAATATATTTTGTAAACCAATACTATATAATAAGTTACATTATTTTATCTTGTTCAGGCCCCACGGCGTGAGTGAAACGCTTTCCGGATGAATATTTTGTAAGATGCCCCGTTTTTTTCGTTCGAATCTGTTATAATAGGGAGTGTGACGATTATATCTATGGCAAGGAGGGATTCTGGCCTGCGTAAGGATCTATGTCATGGCTGGTATATTCAATTTTGTGCGAATTGTGGTTCTAATTCTTATGTTGGCAGGGGGGGATGCCACTAGTTATGGCCGGCAGGCGAAATACATCATTTTGATGATCAGCGATGGGGCCGGCTTTAACACGTTTGAGGCCGCCAGTTATTATCGGCATGGCCGGCTGGGGGGGCAAATTTATGATTCCCCCGAATTTGTTGCGTACGGCTGCACCAATTATATGGTCACCGGTGGATATGATCCGGAATCCTTTTGGAATGATCCCTTGTACTCCCGGTCGAACGCCACCGATTCCGCTGCCGCCGCTACTGCCATTCATACCGGTGTAAAAACCTATGACGAAGCGATTAATGTCGATTCTTCCGGCAATCCCCTGACCACCATTGCCCAGATCGCCGACCAGCAAGGCAAGAGCACAGGAGCGGTTACGAGTGTGGAACTTTCGCACGCCACCCCAGCCTGCGTTTGGGCACATAATGTTTCCCGCGACCACTATTCCGCCATTGCCAATGAAATGATTTTCCAGAGCGGTTTGGATGTAATTCTAGGCACCGGCAATCCCGAATTTGACAACAATGGAATGCCCTACATGCAAACGAATCGAAACTATGTCGGCGGGGAAACCACCTGGAACGCCTTGAAATTCGGAACAACGGGGCAAAACTGGGCGCTGATTCAATCCAAATCCGATTTTGAAGCCATAGCTCAGCGGTCTGTTGCTTTGCCGGCACGGCTCATCGGCATCCCCCAAGTTTTTGAAACGCTCCAGGTCAAACGATCCGGTACCGCCATGGATCCTGTCTGCCCCTTTAATGCCAATGTTCCCAGCCTCACCACAATGACACAGGCGGCTCTGAATGTGTTAGCGCAGGATTCAGACGGTTTCTTTCTTATGGTGGAAGGCGGCGCTGTGGATTGGGCCAGTCACTACCGGAATCTCGGCCGCATGATCGAGGAACAAGTGGAATTCAATCTAGCGGTTGAAGCCGTCGTGCAGTGGATTGAGCAAAACAGCAGTTGGGAAGAGACGCTTTTGATTATCACCGCGGATCATGAAACCGGCATGCTCTGGGGCGCTAACACCTTTAGCGGCTCAACATTCAATGGATGGCAGCATATTGGCAACAACGGACAGGGAGTGCTGCCTTCCGGTCAATATGTTTCCAGCAATCACACCAACTCCCTGGTGCCTTTGTTTGCTCGGGGGGCCGGCAGCGAACGTTTTACAGGGCTTGTGGACGGCACCGACATTCAGGCGGGGACGTTCTGGAATTTCTCCGGACAGTATATTGACAACACCGATCTTTTCACGGTCATGAATCAGGCTTTTGCCGAACCGGTCTTTTTCGAGGATTTCAACCTCCAGTCCGCCGTGGAGGCGGCGCTGGGGATATCCGATCCGAACCCGGCGGATATGCTGGCTTTATATTCCTTGTCGGCGGATTCGTTGGGAATCGCAAGTCTGACAGGCTTGGAATACGCCTTGAATCTTCAGACTCTGGATCTCGGCTGGAATCAGATCGACGATCTTTCTCCTCTGGCGGGATTGATCCATTTGCAGGATGTCTATCTTTCTCACAATCAGATTACAGATATTACGCCCCTAACGGGTCTGGATCTGTTGAATTGGCTGTTTCTTTCTTACAATCAGATCCATAATGTTGAAGCTTTATCAGGAATGAATCAGCTGCTGTCTCTCTATTTGATGCATAATCCGCTGGATACACTATCGTATTGCCGCTGGATCCCGGTCATTGAAGCAATGAATCCGGAATTGAGTCTGTATCTCGATCCCAATCCGAATGAATTAACAGCCGATTGCTCCACGGATTTGGTTGAACTCACCGTCTGGCAGGTCCAATGGCTGTCCGATTCCTGTATGCCGGATAATGAGTGGTGCGGCCATGCCGATCTGGACCACAACGGAGAGGTAAATCTGTTTGATTTTTCCGTTTTCGCACGATTATGGCTGATGGATCCCCTCTGAAAATGAAGGGATGGGCGCATTAAAAAGCGAAGCAGAATAGCTTCGCCTTTTTCATGATTTGTGTTTCGATGGCGAAATATCAGAGATCCAGCTTTTCCCGAAGATATGTTTTGACCTGATCCTTGCTGACGCGGACCTGTTCCATGCTGTCGCGGTGACGAACGGTGACAGTATGATCCTGGAGAGTTTGTCCGTCCACAGTCACGCAGAAGGGGGTTCCGGCTTCATCCTGTCTGCGATATCGCCGTCCCACGGCGCCTTTTTCATCGTAGAAACAGTTGAAATGCCTTCGCAGGTCATCATGGATTGCGTGAGCAATTTCGGGCATGCCTTCTTTCTTGACCAGCGGAAAAATACCCACCTTGATCGGGGCTAGAGCCGGGTGGAACCGCAGGACATTCCGTTTTTCGCCCCGGACTTCTTCTTCGGCGTATGCATCCACGAGAAACGCCAGGGTGCCCCGGTCCGCGCCGGCAGACGGCTCGATAACATAGGGAATATAACGCTCTCGGGTTTCTTCATCGAAATAGCTCAGCGGTCCCTTCTGCCAGTCCTCGTGCTCGGAGGCAAGGGGGGTCTTTTCCGTATTCCGGCCGTTTTCAATCCATTTGGTGACGGAACGCATCCCCCGCTGATGCTGACGGAGGTCGTAGTCGGTGCGGTTGGCGATCCCTTCCAGTTCCTGCCAGTCCCCCTGACCGAAGGGAAAGAGGTATTCGATATCAACGCAGGCTTTGGCGTAGTGGGCCAACTCATCGGAAGCATGGGGGCGGAACCGAAGATTCTCCTTCCGGACGCCAAGATCGAGGTACCATTGCATGCGGGCGTCTTTCCATCTCTGCCACCACTCTTCATCCGTCCCGGGTTTGCAGAAAAATTCGATTTCCATCTGTTCAAATTCCCGGGTTCGGAAAATGAACGCCTTGGTGGTCACCTCGTTGCGGAAACTCTTGCCGATCTGGGCGATGCCGAAGGGAACTTTGATGCGGGTGCTGTCCAGGACATTGCTGTAATTGGCGAAGATGCCCTGAGCCGTTTCGGGCCGCAGATATACGGTCATGTTGTCGTCGGCATTGGCTCCCATCTGGGTTTCGAACATCAATTTGAACTGCCGGGGTTCGGTAAACTGTCCGACCGCTCCGCAATTGGGACATACTTTGCCGGATGTATCATCCGTCGCTTCGGTATGGGCATGGCGGGCGGTTTCCCCTGTTTCCTTGCCCTCCAGGTGGTCCAGACGGGAACGGACATTGCATTTTTTACATTCGACAATCAGATCGGCGAATTTGTCCACATGGCCGGAGGCTTTCCAGATCAAGGGGTGCATCAGAATGCTGCAATCCAGCCCGACCATGTCGTCCCGCATCTGGACCACGGCTTTCCACCAGGCATTTTTGACGTTTCGCTTCAACTCGGCCCCAAGGGGACCATAATCGTAACAGCTTGCCAGACCGCCATATAGATCGCTGCTCTGGAAAATGAAGCCTCTTCGTTTGCACAATGCCACCAGATCATCCAATTTCTTCAGTGTCTCTGCCATAGTGTACCTTTGCGACTATTTGGGGGACAAAAACTTCCAAGCCATATAAAAGCAAGTATTATACCAGCCAATGCCGGCTTCACAAGGGGGTATCTGTGGGGGCGAATCAGTGAGGCCAAAATGGGCCGGGGAGGAAAAAATTTCATCCGGAGGTAAAATGATCTTTATTTTTTCGCAAAAACGAGGTATGGTTTTGCCGGTTGTTGGCAGGCTGGAGTGTAGCCAGTCTGTACCGTGGTGTAAACGTTTTGATAAAATCAGAAGATTGAGGACCCAGGAAATGGATGGACTCGTACCCAAAGAGGTGTTTTTTACGAAGGGGGTGGGCAAGCATAAAAACCGTCTTCAGAGTTTTGAGCTGGCTCTGCGTCAGGCAGGCATTGAACAGTGCAATCTGGTCTGTGTATCGAGCATTTTGCCGCCTCATTGTCAGATTATTTCCAAAGCCAAAGGGCTGGGAAAAATCAAGCCCGGACAGATCACCTTTGTTGTCCTGGCGAAAGAATGCACCAATGAACCTTCCCGTTTGGTAGGCGCCGGCATTGGGATGGCCAAGCCCGCCGATGGGGCCCATTACGGGTACATTAGCGAACATCATGGCTTTGGGGAGAAAAATTCCCAGATCTCCGACCTGGTGGAAGATATGGCCGCGACCATGCTGGCCACCACGCTGGGAATCGAATTCAATCCCGAAACCAACTACGACCAGCGGAAGGAAATCTACCGGATGTCCGGAAAAATCGTCCGTTCGCAGGCCTGCGTTCAGACGGCGGAAGGCGACAAAGACGGACTCTGGACGACCGTGGTTGCCGCCGCCGTGTTTATTATGTAAGCCTTCGTTAGCAAGAGGTTGCCTGTATGACTAACTTCGGGGATATTCCCGCTCCCTATGACCACATGGAGGCGGCCCGAATCGTCGTGCTTCCGGTTCCTTATGACCAGACGAGCACATGGTTGAAAGGAGCGGATAAAGGGCCGTCCGCTATTATTGCTGCTTCCGCGCACATGGAACTCTATGATATCGAAACCGATATGGAAGTCTATCGTATGGGGATCGCAACCGTTGAACCGGTCGAAGAGGATTCCAGTCCGGAGTTGATGGTGGAAGCGGTCCGGGACGCGGTGATCGAATATATCGGCCAGGAGAAATTTGTGGTGATGCTGGGGGGAGAGCACTCGGTGAGTATAGGGGCAATTCAGGCATGCGCCCGAAAATTCCCGCAGATGACGGTGCTGCAGTTGGACGCTCACTCGGATTTGCGGCCGGACTATGAGGGATCGCCTTATAATCATGCGTGCGTGATGGCGCGGGCGCAGGATGCGGCGCATATTGTTCAGGTGGGGATTCGCAGCATGGATGCCGCGGAGAAAAAGTTTGTTCGGCCGGATCGGATGTTTTATGCGGAACAAATTCGCCGTCAACCGAACTGGATGGATCAGGTGGTTCATAAATTGACAGATCAGGTTTATTTGACAATTGACCTGGATGTATTCGATCCGTCGATTATGCCCAGCACGGGGACGCCGGAGCCGGGAGGGTTGCTGTGGGATGAAACGCTTGAACTGCTTCGACGGGTATTTTCCGAAAAACAGGTGGTGGGAATGGACGTGGTGGAATTGTGCCCGAGCAAACACAATAAAGCGCCGGATTTTCTGGCCGCCAAACTGATTTACAAGCTTCTCAGCTATAAATTTCGAGGAACGAATGAATAAAAAAGAGTTTCTTAAAGACGAAATTCGGCATATTGACATTACTGCGATTGACTCAACGCCGATTATCGACGCCATGCGGCAGATGTCGTTTACCTCCCGGGATACGGCGAGTGCGGCGGATATTCTCCAGAGAATGATTACCGATCCCGACTGCACGATTATGCTGTGTCTGGCCGGAAGCACCAGCGCCGGCGGGTGCATGAGTCTGTATGCCGATATGGTGCGGTACAACATGATCGATGTGATTGTGGCCACGGGCGCGAGCATTGTGGACATGGATTTCTTCGAGGCTCTGGGATTCAAACATTATCAGGGCAGCCCGCTGGCCGATGACCGCCAGCTCCGCTCTCTGTATATCGACCGCATTTACGATACCTACATTGATGAAGAGCAACTTCAGGCGTGCGATAACACCGTAAAAATCATTGCGGACAGCCTGGAAAAACGCCCATGGTCCAGCCGCGAATTTATCCGTGAAATGGGGATCTATCTGCAAAAAAACGGCAAAAAGAAGAATTCGCTGATTCAGACGGCCCTGGAGCACGAGGTTCCGATTTTCTGCCCGGCGTTTTCCGATTCCAGCGCCGGTTTCGGGCTGGTCAAGCACCAGGTGGAAAATCCCGATAAACATGTCAGCATCGATTCTGTGAAAGATTTCCGTGAACTGACGCAAATCAAGATGGAAGCTCCGACCTCCGGGCTGTTCATGATTGGCGGGGGGGTTCCCAAGAATTTCGCACAGGATACCGTGGTCTGCGCCGAGGTGCTGGGCAAGGATGTGCCAATGCACAAATACGCCGTCCAGATCACCGTGGCGGATGTCCGCGACGGTGCCTGCTCCAGCTCGACGCTCAAGGAAGCCAGCTCGTGGGGCAAGGTCAACATCGGGTATGACCAGATGGTGTACGCCGAAGCTACAACCGTGGCGCCCCTGATCGCCAGTTATGTCTATCACAAGAAAGACTGGCAGAAGCGGCCGCGGCGGCATTGGAGCCGGATATTCGACAAGAAGTAGGATTCCTATGACAGCCGGGCCGAGGGTTTTGGTCGCGATGAGCGGGGGGGTGGACAGCAGCGTGGCGGCCGCATTATTGCAGAAGCGGGGGTATGAATGCATCGGCGTGTTTATGTGTCTGGGACAGGGTCTCAAGGTTGCGGAATCGGCCTCTCAACCGGCTTTGGAACCATCCCAGGAGCAGCGATGCTGCTCCCCGCAGGATGCCGCCGATGCCCAGGCGGTGGCTCGTCAGTTAGGGATTGAATTCGAGGTCGTCGATTTCCGACAGGATATGGATGCGATCATCCGCTATTTTGTGGAGGAATATACCCGTGCCCGAACCCCCAATCCCTGTATTCAATGCAATGCCCGGCTGAAGTTCGGAAAGTTGCGGGAAGTCGCCCATGTGTTCGACGCCTCCTTACTGGCAACGGGTCATTACGCAAGAATCCGCGAAATTGCCGGACAAAAATCCCTCTGCCGCGCGATCGATCCGTCAAAGGACCAGTCGTATGCTCTGTTTGCCATCGGCCGAGATACCCTTTCGCAGGTTTTGCTGCCGGATGGCGAGTACGCCAAACCCCAGATTTGTCAAATCGCCCGGGATATGAATCTCCCCGTGCATGACAAAGGTGAATCGCAGGAAATTTGCTTTGTGCCTCAGGATGATTACGCCGGCTTTGTCGCCAAACACTGTCCCGCTGTCGTCCGACCGGGTAATATCCTCGATATTTCCGGCAAAATCATTGGCCGGCACGAGGGAATTTACCAGTACACCATCGGACAGAGGCGTGGGCTGGGTGTCGCAATGGGCGAACCGGCGTATGTTGTCCGGCTCGATGCGAAGGCCAATACGGTCGTTTTAGGTTCCCGTCAGGAGTTGATGCAATACCGGTTGATTGCTGACGGTGTGCAGTGGTTAATCGATCCGGCTCCCGAATATCCCTTCGACGCTGTGGTCCAGATTCGCTACAATCATCGCGGCGCCCCGGCGAAGGTCATCCCCGTCGCGGATGATTCCGGGGGCTGTACCCAGGTCCAGGTTGAATTTGAACAGCCCGTGCCTGCTATTACGCCCGGCCAGGCGGCCGTCTTTTACGAGGGCGACCGGGTTCTAGGCGGTGGATGGATTGAAAAGGGCGAATAAAAGGGGGGTTCTTATTGGAATGACCCTGTTTCCATACTCTTTTGACAAAATCTTTGAAACTCTGTATAATAGGTGACCATACTACTGGTTGGGTAAATGGTATGATTTCCGAACAGGAAAAACAGGCAATCTGTGATATTTCGCGTAAGTATCGAGCGGAAAAGGTGTTATTGTTCGGTTCCTCGGCGGATCCTCAAATTTCCGGCCGCGACATCGATCTTGCCGTCCAAGGCATTTTACCTAAGGATTTTTTCAGTTATTACGGAGAATTGATCTTTGCATTGTCTCGGCCTGTAGATGTGATCAGTCTTCCGGAAGATACCCGATTTGCCCAAATGATTTTGCAGGAAGGGATACCCATCTATGGCTGACTTGAAAGACCGCATTGAAGCGGAATATGAGGCGATGGAACAAACCTTGTCTTCTCTGCCTGACGGAAATTTGCAAGATTTATCTGTTCTGGAACTGGCAGGCGTCGCGGCTTTGCTTCACAATATCTACAACGGTATGGAAAATATCCTTAAGCAGCTCTTTTATGACCACCGCATAGATTTGCCAACCGGGCCATCCTGGCATCGGGATATGCTGGAAATCGCCAGAGAAAAGAAATTTCTTTCGACGGTCCTGCTGGATCATCTTCGCCCCTATCTGGCGTTTCGTCATTTCTTTTCCCATTCGTATGCGTTTGTGTTGAGCCCCGAGCGAATTCAGCCTCTTTTTGATGAAATCGCCGCCACGGTTCAAATGTTTAAACGGGAAATCGATACACAAATCCATCAGAAATAACTTGCCCGGTTATGGCGGCAGCGATTGAATACAATGCATTAATTATTCAGCCCGGTGCGATTGGCGACAGTATTCTCACCCTGCCCCTGGTGCGGCTGATTCGCAGGCAGGCGTATATTCGCCATGTGGATGTCATGGGGCATCTGGACCACATCGGTTTTTGGGAAACCCGCTCCGATATCGATCATGCGATTTCCATGGATTCAATCTCACTGCATCCCTTGTTCACCCACAGCGACCGGTTCGATCGCAGACAGGCGGCAGCCGTAATGCCTTTTTTTCGCAAATATCAACTGGTTGTCACATTTCTATATGATGAGGAGGGGCACTTCGAACAGAATCTGATTCTGGCATCCGCGGCAACCCATATTTTGCAGATTATCCCGCTGGAGCTCAAGCCCCGGCCGGATTACCCGCATCATACCAGCCGGTTTTTTGCGGAAAACTATCTGAAGCATTTCCCCGGCTCGGAAATCCAGATTGACGACCATCTCTTTTCACCCCCTCTGATCCGCCCCCATGCCGGCGACAGGCTGCTGGGCGAAACCCTGCTCCGAAAGCATCGTCTTCGGCCGGAAGAGCCGCTGGTTTTCATCCATCCCGGCAGCGGCGGGCGCGAAAAATGCTGGCCCATCGAACATTTTCTTTCATTTGCCCGGCGGCTGGCGGAAGCGGATCAAAAACCGGTATTCCTGCTGGGACCGGTGGAACTGGAGCGTTTTGCCCCTGCCGATATGGAACGAATCGAACGCCAGTATCCCGTATTTAAAAATCTGCCCCTCGACCACCTGACGGCGCTGCTGGCCTGCGGGAAGGGATATCTGGGCAATGACAGCGGGATAACCCATCTTGCCGCCGCGATAAATCTGCCGGGAATCGCTCTCTTTGGCCCGACAAATCCCATCCACTGGCGGCCTCTTGGATCGGCTTTCCAATGCATCCATATCCCCGGCGATTGGCCGAATCCCGACCAGCTCTGGCAGCTTTGGCAGGAAAGGCTTGAACGCCCCTTATAGCGGGAAAATTGCCTTGATTCCCGGTCCGCAATCCGGCATTGTACAGCTACCTGTTGGTATGCCGGAATAGTGGTCTTTGCAGGCAAGGAAACCAGCCATGTCCAAGTTCACGCGAAAACGCAGGAAAAAAGCCGGGCTTTCCCCCGGAACGATGGTCTATGTGGGAGAGCCGAAAGCACAAGCCGTGCAAATCACGGTTTTCGATTACGATGAGCAGACCCTGCAGGAAAAACAGGTTTCCGCCGCAGAGGTATGTGCCTCGCCGTATCCCACGAGTTCCACGGTGACCTGGATCAACGTGGACGGCGTGCATCAGGTGGATGTGATCGAGCAGATCGGCAGGCATTTCGGCGTACACCCCCTGGTCCTGGAGGATATTGTCCATACGAACCAGCGGCCCAAGGCGGATGAATTTGAGGAACACCTTTATGTCGTGCTGAAAATGCTGACCTATGACGATACCGAGCGGCGGATTCAAACCGAGCAGGTCTCCCTGGTGCTGGGCCCTCATTACCTGCTGACCTTTCAGGAGGATATTGCCGGCGATGCGTTCGACCCGGTGAGGGAGCGGCTGCGGACAAACAAGGGGCGCATCCGCAAGATGGGGCCCGATTACCTGCTCTATTCGCTGATCGACAGCATTGTGGACAATTATTTCGGTATCCTTGAGAAAATGGAGGAACAGATTGAATCCCTTCAGGAACACGTGGCCGCGGAACCCTCCCAGCAATTACTGCATGAAATCCACAAGGTCAAGCAGGAGATTATCTTTCTCCGCAAATCCATTTGGCCCGTCCGCGAGATGGTCCACAGCCTGCAGCGGGGGGAATTTTCCCTGATCCGGGAGAATACCGAAATCTTCCTGCGGGATGTCTATGACCACATCATCCAGATCATCGACACCACCGAAGCCCTGCGGGAAATGACCGCCGGCATGCTCGATGTCTATCTCTCCAGCGTCAGCAACCGCATGAACGCCGTCATGAAGGTCCTGACGATCATCGCGACGATCTTTATCCCGCTGACGTTCATTGCCGGTGTCTATGGCATGAATTTCGAGGTCATGCCCGAAATCAAATGGAAGTGGGGCTATCCCTGGCTCTTCTGGCTGGAAATCATCACCGTTCTGGCCGTCATGCTCTACTTCTTCCGGAAAAAGAAGTGGCTGTAAAAAGCTCAAGCATTGGAACTTTCGGAATCTCTTGGCGGCTCCGCGACTTCGTGTGAGAAATTTCTTTTATCGCATAAAGACTCAAAGCCGCAAAGGGCGACCAGTTGCCTTCCTGTTTTTTACAACTTTCGTAAGCGTTCACTAGAAAATCCATTTTATGTAAAAGCCTGTCCATGTCCGA
>CAZOTP010000072.1:0-12755 GCA_964582655.1 uncultured Pirellulales bacterium
GCACTAGGAAAAACCGGCCGGGCGGCAATTATTCCTGCGTTTTCGGATGGAGCAATCCTGCCGAACGGGGGGATCGTCGTGGAGACCGGGGGATTTTTCAAGCGGCCGGGCGTGCAGGTTCCGATAATTCACCGGATTGGGGGAAACGGGCGGGAAAAATGACCGAGACAGGGGGCATTGACGGGGTTGGATGAAGGCCCTATAATGCCCCGCGAGTTTGTTGAGGACACGACCGAAGAGACGTTTTTGGGAAAGTGAACGGTTTTTTTATGGACCAGGAGAACAGCAGCGTGTCAGGCGGGAACGGAAGCGGCATGACGGAGAAGCCGGAGAGCCGGGATTTTATCCGGGCCGCGGTGGCGGAAGACCTGAAAAACGGACGCTGGAAGGGGCAGGTGGTGACGCGGTTTCCCCCGGAGCCGAACGCCTATCTGCATATCGGGCACGCCAAGGCCATCTGGATCGATTACGGCGTGGCCCAGGATTTCGGCGGGCGATTCCATCTCCGCATGGACGATACCAATCCCATGATGGAGGAGGAGGAGTTCGTGCAGGCAATCCGCGAGGATGTCGCCTGGCTGGGATGCCCGTGGGGCGAGCATTTCTACTACGCATCGGATTATTTCGAGAAGATGTACGAATACGCCGTGGAGTTGATTCAGAAGGGCAAGGCCTACGTGGACGACCAGACGGCGGAGGAAATCAGCAAAAACCGCGGGACGCTGACCAGCCCCGGCGTGAACAGCCCGTTTCGGGATCGGTCGGCGGCGGAGAACCTGGATCTGTTCGAACGGATGAAGAAAGGGGAATTTCCGGACGGTTCGCGGGTGCTGCGGGCGAAGATTGACATGGCGCACCCGAATATGAACATGCGCGATCCGGTGATGTACCGGATTCTGCACGCTCCGCATCCGCACCGGGGCAGCGACTGGTGCATCTATCCGATGTACGACTGGGCGCACGGGCTGGAGGATTCGCTGGAGGGGGTGACCCATTCGCTCTGTTCGCTGGAGTTCGAGAACCACCGGATTTTGTACGACTGGTTCATCGACGCGATCAACGAAGGCCGCGCCGAGCCGATCCATCATCCCCGGCAGATCGAGTTTGCGCGGTTCAACCTGACGTACACGATCATGAGCAAGCGGAAACTGCGGAAGCTGGTCGAGGAGGGGATTGTGAAGAGCTACGACGATCCGCGCCTGCCCACGCTCCGCGGCATGCGCCGGCGGGGTTATACGCCCCAGGCGATCCGGGATTTCATGAAGCATATCGGGGTGAACAAGTTTTTCAGCACGGTGGATGTGTCGCTGCTGGAGCATTTTCTGCGGCAGGAATTGAATAAAACCTCGCCTCGGGTGATGGCCGTGCTGGACCCGCTGAAGGTCGTGATTACGAATTATCCCGAACACCAGGCCGAAGAGATGGACGCCATTAATAATCCCGAAGACGCGTCGGCGGGCACGCGAAAGGTGCCGTTCTCGCGGGAGCTGTATATCGAGCGGGAGGATTTTCTGGAGAATCCGCCGAAGAAGTTTTTCCGGCTGGCGCCCGGGCGCGAAGTGCGGCTCCGCTACGCCTACTTTGTCACCTGTCAGGAGGTCGTGAAGGATGCGGCGGGGAAGGTGACGGAATTGCGATGCACCTACGATCCGCAGACGCGGGGCGGCGACGCACCCGACGGCCGCAAGGTGCAGGCGACGCTGCACTGGGTCTCGGCGAAACACGCCCTGCCCGTGGAGGTGCGGCTGTACGATCATTTGTTCACGAAAGAAAACCCGGAAGAGGATGAGTCGCAGGATTTCACGGCATGTATCAATCCCGATTCGCTCAAGGCGATCGATCCGTGCTATATCGAGCCGTCGGTGCGGTCGGCCAGGCCGCTGGACCGGTTCCAGTTCGAACGGCTGGGATATTTCTGCGTGGATGTCGATTCGACGGCGGAAAAACCGGTCTTCAACCGGACGGTGACGCTGAAGGACACCTGGGCGAAAATTCAGAAAAAAGGCCAGTAGAAGTTCGGAAACAGGGATTGTGGCGAAAGGACCGGAAGAAGAGCTTATGGAAGAGGGGCCGGATTACAGAGATTTTCCTTTTGAGCGGCGGTGCGGAAACAGGTTTGGCAGATAAATTTCGGGTGTTCGACGAGCGTTTTGTAGGGGACCGGATTTTTCTCGTGGAAGCCTTTATACATCAGGTAGCACAAATGGTTCGGATGATTCTGAACGAGGCAGCGGAGGTTGTGGGCGAATCGTTTCCAGAGTGATTGGGGAGCCTGTGCGTCGGGGGGTTCCAGAGGGATGGGCCAGCACAGCGATTCGGCGGCTGCGGCGCTGCCCCCGCAGCGTTCGCAGACGAAGTCGGCCTGTTCAACCCGTGATCGATATTGGCCGGGGTCCTTCTGCAGAATGCCCTGACGGAGCAGTTCGCAAAGATGATTGCCGTGACGGTCTGGCGGGCAGGGGCCTTGAGGGCCGCTTACGGGCTGATACGACGGAGGATGAATTTCCTCCCGGGCGATTATTTTATCCTTGGGAGTCATGGTATTCAATTATTGCACGGCGGGGAGAAAATTTCCAGCGGAGACGAAAAATTTCGAGGAGGGGGGAAGTAAACGCCCAAGAGGGGACCGGTTCGGGATGCCGGGGACAGGAGCGTCTGGAAAAGCATGCCGGCTGAGCGATCACGATTGACCGCCGCGTTGATTCGCCACGGGCGATGAAAGCAGGCGGGGAGGAATTATTGGGTGGCGATGCGGAGGGCGCGGTCGAGATCGGCCATGATGTCCTGCACGTCTTCCACGCCTACGGCCAGCCGGATCAATTCATCTTTAATGCCCAGCGCATACCGCTGCTTTCGCGTGAGGCTGTAATAGCTGACCGTCGCGGGGTGGGTGATGAGGGTTTCGACGCCGCCCAGGCTCGGCGCGATGAAGCAGAGCTGTAGGTGATCGAGGAATTTTTGGGCGTTGGCGAGGTTCCCTTTGATTTCGAAGGTCACGACGCCGCCAAAGCCTTTCATCTGCTCCACGGCGATTTTGTGGTGGGGGTGGGATTCCAGGCCGGGGTAATACACCCGTTTGACGGATGGGTGCGATTCCAGGAATCGCGCGATCCGCATGCCGGAGGCGTTATGGATGGCCATCCGCACCGGGAAGGTTTTTAAGCCTCGCAGAAGCAGATAGCAGCAGTGCGGATCGATCACCCCTCCCATGGCCTTGTGAAGGTCGCGGATCTGGTCGATCAGCTCTTTTCGGCCCAGCACCGTCCCGGCGAGAATATCATTATGGCCGGCAAGGTACTTGGTACAGCTATGGATGACCAAATCCACGCCGAATTCCAGCGGGCGCTGGTTCATGGGCGTGGCAAAGGTGCTGTCGATCAGGGTGAGAACACGGTGTTTTTTGGCGATGGCGACGAGCTGGTTGAGATCGAAGATATTCAGGTACGGATTGGTCGGCGATTCGCTGATGATGAATCGCGTTTTTCGGGTGACGGCCTTGTCGAGGGCTTTGTAATTTCCGAAGGGAACAATGGTGCATCGCACGCCGAACCGCTGGATGTAGCTGCTGCAGAATTCGAGGGTTTTTTTGTAGGCGTCGTCCGTGATGACGATGTGATCGCCGCTGCGGACCAGCGCCAGAATGGTTGTGACCACGGCGCTCATACCGGAGCCGAACACGACGCAGTCTTCGGCATCCTCCAGGTTGGCCAGCCGTTTTTCGGCGACCTTTTCCGTGGGATTGACGTAGCGGCCGTATTCGTAGCGGTCCTTTTTGCCTTTGGTATAGGCTTCGATCTCGCGGCTGTCTTTAAAGACATAGGTGCTGGTCTGGACAATGGGGGTGGTAATCGAATCGGCGTATCGCTGCCGGACCTCCCCGGCGTGGATGGCCCGGGTGGAGAGACCGGTTTTGGGGGGCTTCGAAACCGTCTGTTTTGGCATGGTGTACTCCTTGGCAAACAAATAAAACGGGAAATATGGTAACACGCTGAACCCATGAGGGGGAATAGAAAACTTCCCGGTCTCACTTCTAAACGCCGCGGAATCGAATCTCCAAACAGGGGAAAATCATCAAGCGGACGATGAGAAGCATTATAACTACTTGTAAAATATAAGGATACATCATTTATATTCGGGTAATCCGCGGTTTCCGGCATCCAAACATAAAATTAATTTGCATTTTTGAACCTTCATTCATATTATGAATAGGCGTTCAAAAAATGAATGATGATTCATATGGATTGAACCGCCGACCCGCCGGGACCACCGATGGCCAAAGAGAACACGCGCAAGGAAAAAGAGCGGCAGCACCGCCGGGAGGAGATCTTGACCGCCGCGGAATCGATTTTTGCCGAGAAGGGATTCGCCGCGACGACGATGGAGGATGTGGCGGTGAAGTCGGAATTCGGGGTCGGAACCCTCTACTGTTATTTTCCCAGCAAAGAGGATCTGTATCAAACGCTGATTGAGCAGCGGGCTCAGACGATTTACGCCGATGTGATGGCGTTGCTGGATGAGGCGGGGAGCGAACCGATGGACGTCGTCCGGGCGTTCATCCGAGCCAAGATAACGGTGTGTTACCGGTATGAGCCGTTTATGAAACTGTACACCCGGGAGCGGATGGGGGACCGATTCAACAAGAATCCGCTCTGGACGGAAATTGTGGGCCCTTTGTTTGCCAGGGTGTTTGACGTGCTGGGGGAGGCGTTTGACCGGGGCAAGGCTTCGGGCGTATTTTCCACGGCCTATCAGACCCGGGATCTGGTGATCGGGCTGGATGGGATGACGGATGGCTTTTTATACGCATGGCTGGACAATCCCCAGGAGATGGATTTTCGCGCAAAGGAACAACACATGACAACTTTGTTTTTATATGGCATCCGAAACGCGGAAGGAGCCAGGTGACAGGGATGAAGCAAAGCGGTGTTATCACGAGTCTGTTGGCCCTGGCGTTTCTGGCGGGATGCGAATCGACGGAGAAGCTGGAGGGGGAGTTTCATCAGCGCCGCCAGCAGCGGTACGAGGTGCTGCGGGGAATGAAGGAGGAGGAAAAGGATGTGGACAAGCTGGAGACGCTGGAAGGGGAGTTGAGCCTGGAGCGGAGCATCGATCTGGCGCTGAAATATAACAAGGATGTGCAGGAGGCCAAGCTCGAACTGCTGGTGGCCAAGGGCCAGATGACCGAGGCGATTTCTACGGCCATGCCGAAAGCGAGTCTCGGGGGGCAGGCTTTGGCAGTGGATAACAGTTATGATGAAAGCAAGGAATCGTATGCTCTTCAGGTCCTGGCCCGGCAGCCATTGTATCTGGGCGGGCTGTTCGAAGCGGCCCTGGATGCCGCCACGGTGTATGCGTATCAGTCGCAGCAGAAACTCCGCCAGTCGATGCAGAGGGTTCAGATGGAGGTGCAGAGAAAATATAAGGATGCCCTTCTGGCGCGGGAGCTGATCGGAGTTTCGGAGGAGGCCAAGCGGAATGCCGAACAGTCCCTGCGGGACACCGAAAAGAAGCAGTCGTACGGGGCGGGTACAAAATTTGAAGTGCTCCGCGCGCAGGTGCGGCTCCGCTCCATCGAGGCGGATCTGATTAAACTCCGGAATTCGTTTAAGGTGACGGTCGCCGAACTGCTGCGGACCCTCGGCGTTTCCCAGAGAAGCCGCGTGAATCTGTCGGATTCGCTGGTCATGGAACCCGTTGCCGTGGATGTCGAGAAGTGCCTGGAATACGCGATGACCCGCCGGGCGGATCTGCTGATCGGTGAAGCCCAGGTTCGACTCCTGAAAGATAATGTGGAGAGCGAGCGTTCAGAGGACCGGCCGAAAGTGTTTTTGCAGGGAGAGTACACGCGAAGTTATCCGGGATTTACGAGTTTTATCCCCGGTCAGCCATCGACATGGGATCGGACCATGAACGGCGGGCTTGTCATGGAGTGGCCGGTCTTTGACGGATTCCGCACGGCCGGCCGCGTTGCCCAGGCCAAAGCCAGGCAGCAGCAGGAAGAAGTATCCCTTCGAAGGACCGAGGAACTGGTCCAGTTTCAGGTGAAACAGTCCCTCCTGAATCTGATCGACAGCCAGGAATATGTCCGTTCTCAGGAGGGCAATGTCGCCACGGCCGAAGAATCCCTACGATTGTCCCGGGTGAATTACCGGGAGGGCAGCGGTACTTCGCTGGATGTCATTACCGCCGAAGCCGGACTGGCCCAGGCGAAGTCGGATTATATCTCCGCGGTCCATGCCTATGACGTGTCCAAACTGCAATTGCTCAGTTCAATCGGCGTCATCGGGGAAGAGCCGATCCCGATGCGGACGGAGAATGCGGAACCCGTGTCCGACGGTTCCGCTCCCGGCCCTGTGGAAGCGGGCCGGAGCGATGAGAAAGGCAAGGAAACAAACTAAGCCAGGTTTTTCAGGACGGCAGGAACGAGACCGGTAAGGATTTTGGTATGAAAAAAATAATCGTGATCGTAATCGTTTTTCCGCTGGCGGCATGGGGGGCGTTTCGGATTTACAAAATACGCAGCACCGTGCCCGCCGAGAGCATCGAGGCCATTCAGCGGCAGGAGGGAATTCCCGTCCGCGTATTTGCGGTCGAGACGCGGCTGCTGAAAGACAGCGTGTCGATCAGCGGCGAGATCCAGCCGTTTTTGGAAGCGAAAATCGCGCCGGTTCTTTCGGATCGCATTGAGACGATTCATGTCGCCGCCGGCCAGCCCGTTAAGCAGGGCGATTTGCTCGTCACGCTGGAGGCCGCCAAGAGCAAACTGCGGGTGGAAGAGGCCCAGGCCGCTCTGGCCCAGGCCCGGGCCAGACTTTTGCAGTTGGAAAACGGATTAAGACCGGAGGAAATCGAGATTGCCCGCTCCAAAGTGGTCGAAGCGGAATCCGCCGTGACCCTCGCCGAGCAGGAATTGACCCGCCAGCAGGGATTGTTTAAAGAGGAAGCCGGCACCCAGCAGCAGCTACAGCAGGCCGAGAATCATCATCGAAACGCCAAAGCGCTGCTCGATACCGCCCGGGCGAATTATGAGCTGGCCCGGAAAGGACCCCGGCAGGAGGAGATCGATCAGGCCCGGGCCCAGGTCCGGCTTGCCGAAGCCGCCCTTGGCCAGGCTCAGGAAAATCTGTCGGATCATTATCTCCGCGCCCCGTACGACGGCGTGGTCAGTTTACGGCTTCTGGAAGCCGGTAACATCGTCGATGTTCGACAGCCGATTCTCTATTTGGTGGAGGTAAGCCGGGTCTATCTGACTGTGGATGTGTCGGAGCTGTACATCTCGCGTATGCAGCCGGGAATGGAAGTCGCGTTTACCGTCGATGCCCTGGGAACCGGCCGTTTTACCGGAACCGTTGCGGATATCAATCCCATCCCGAACCCGGGAACCCGCGAGTATCGCACGCGAATCCTGACCGAAAATTCCGACGGGCGTCTACGCGCGGGAATGTTCGGCCGAGCCGAGGTGGTGGTCAGGGAAATTCCCGATGCGAGGGTCGTTCCGGTGGACGCGATCCGCACGGAAGGAGCTGCGCAGTATGTGCTTTGTGTGGACGAGCAGTCTCAGGCCCGGCGCGTGGATGTCACGCTGGGCCGGGAATACGGAGAGTGGGTGCATGTGCTGTCGGGATTGTCGCCGGGCGAGCGGGTGATTTGCCTCTCCCAGGAGACCGTGCAGGCCGGCACCAAAGTGTCCGCGGTGCAGGAAAACGTGAATCGTCAATAATGGCATGGGATGAACCGGGCATGGCGGCGGGGGACGGGAACGGATATGAACCTGATTCAGATATCGATCAAGCGACCGGTGATGATGACCATGGTGATTGGCGCCCTGGTGGGCCTGGGCGGATTTTGCTATTTTATGCTGTCGAAGGAGCTGTTCCCGAAGATTGAGTCCCCCATCGTGACGGTCATGACTCGCTATGAAGGAGCCGCGCCCGCGGAAGTGGAACAGCTCATCAGCCGGGAACTGGAGGATGAAATCAGCACGGTCGAGGGGATCAAGCATCTGCACAGCATTTCCATGCAGGGCATGAGCGTGGTCATGGCCGAATTCTATCTGGAGGTGGATCAAGATGTCGCGGCCGCTGATGTGCGCGCCAAGGTGGATCTGGTCCGGGACATTCTGCCCGATTCCGCCGACGATCCGATCGTGCAGAAATTCGATTTCAATGCTCAGCCCGTCATGCAGCTTGCCATCTCGGCAAAACGCTCCCTGCGGGAGGTGTATCATACCGCTGACCAGCGGATCAAGGACCGCATCGCAACCGTTCCCGATGTCGCATCGGTCACGATTGTCGGCGGCGAGGAGCGGGAAATCCATATCCTCACGGATCAGCAGCGCCTGCGGTCCTATGGGATGAGTATTACCGACGTAGTCAGCGCCGTCGCCGCGGGAAATCTGGAAACCCCAGGCGGTCATATCCAGCAGAACTCCCGGGAATATAACATCCGCCTGCTGGGGAAATTCGCCGATCTGGATCAGATTCGAAATCTCCGCGTAACCTCCCGGACGGGCAAGACCATCTATCTGCGCGAGGTCGCCGAGGTGAAGGATTTGTACCGGGATATCCGCGACAAAGTCCGGGCCGACGGCCTGACCTGCGTCGGCATGAGTGTGCAGAAGCAGGCCGACGGCAACACCGTCGCGATTGACCGGGAAGTGCGAAAGCAGATTGAGCAGCTGAAAAAAGTCCTGCCTCCCGATTACGAGATTACCGTGCAGGATGAAGCCGCCTCCTGGATTACATCCTCGCTGGACAACGTATTCAGCAACATGAAGACGGGAATCGTTCTCACGGCGATCACGCTGTTTTTGTTCCTGCACAGTTTCCGCAGCACGCTGATCGTGTCGGTGGTCATGCCGATTTCCGTGGTGCTGAGTTTTTTCATCATGTATATCACCGGTTTTACCATGAATATGATGAGCATGATGGGACTGGCGATGACCATCGGCGTGCTGGTGGACAATTCCGTCCTGGTGATCGAAAACATCGTTCGCTATCTGCATCTGGGACACAATCAAAAAGAGGCGGCGGAAAAGGGGGCCGTGAATATTGCGATGGGAGTGGCGGCGTCCACCCTCACCAACATCGTGATTTTTGTCCCCATTGCGTTCATGGGCGGCATCATCGGGCAGTTCTTCAAGGATTTGGGCATGGCCGCCGTCATTTCCACCGTCGCCTCGCTGACCGTCGCCTTCACGCTGACTCCCATGCTGGCCTCCAAACTTCTGACCCGAGAAAACACCGAGCCGACCGGAGCCAGCCGGCTGGGACGGTTCGGCCGGCGGTTTGACAAAGGGTTGCAGGGGGTGAAGGATGGGTACGCCAATATCCTGCTCTGGTGTCTTCGACATCGCGCCTGGACGCTGATTATTGCCTTTCTTGTATTTGCGGCATCCCTGGTGCAGTTCCCGTTTATCGGGGGGGAATTCATCACGAAAATGGATCAGGGAAAGTTTGTGCTTTCGCTGGAGATGCCGACGGGAACCCGCCTGGAGGAAACCGATGCGGCCCTCCATCGGATAGAAGACCTGCTGCGGAATCCGCAGCATCTGCCGGAGCTGGTGAGCCTTTATACGCAGATCGGCCGTGTCACCGGAGCCGGTATGGGCGGCGCCACCCAGGCGGTCAATATCGGACAGATCAATGTGAACCTGACTGCCAAGGAGGATCGCGAACAGGGCGTCGAGGATATTATCAACCGTCTCCGTCCGGTGTTGGCCGCAGCCAACATCCCCGGCGCAAAAATCAAACTCCTCCAGGAAAGCGGCGGGGGCGGCGCCGAAGCGGCGATTCAGCTCGATGTGATGGGCGACGACATTCAGCGGGTGCGGACCCTTGCCGCCCGGGCGATGGCCCTCCTGAATGATCCGGAAAAAATCCGCGGCGCCATTGACGTGGATATGAATTATCGCGAAGGACAGCCGGAAATTCACGTGATTCCCGACCGGGAAAAATGTCGGGACCGGGGCATCGACGCCGCGTATCTGGCCCAGGTGGTGATGGGCTCCTTCGAAGGATTGATCGTCAACGAGTACCGCGACGGAGCCTACAATTATGACATTCGCGTCCGCAACAGCGAACAGACCCGGCGGACCGTGGAGGATGTTCGGGAATTGACGGTGATGAATGCCGCCGGGCACCTGATCCCCCTTCCCGAAGTGGCAACCATCGAAGTGACCACAGGGCCTTCGCAGCTCTTCCGCAAAGACCGCCAGAGCCTGGTGACGGTGACCTGCGATGTCAGCGGAATCAGCCCCGGGGAAGTCGCCAAGGCCATTCAGCGGGAACTGGAGCCGATTGTCGAGACCGAATTTCCCGATTGCCATTTTGCCTTCGGCGGACAAATCGAGCACATGCAGGAAAGCTTCATGCGGCTGGGACGGGCCATGGTGATGGCGGTGTTTCTAACCTATATGCTGCTGGCGGCCATGCTGGAGTCCTTTGTCGAACCGCTGATGATTATGATTTCCCTGCCGCTGAGCCTGATCGGCGTGCTCACCTCGCTGTTCCTGATGGGCGGAACCTTTTCCATCTTCTCCATGATGTCCATCGTGGTCCTGATAGGGATGGTGATTAATAACGCGATTATCGTTTTGAATTATGTCAATGAATTGCGGAAGGAAGGAGTGCATCGGACCGAGGCGTTTGTCACGGCCGGAACCACGCGGCTTCGCCCCATGCTGATGACCAATCTGACGACCATCGTGGCGCTCATCCCGCTGGCGATGGGGCTGGGATGGGGCGGCGAATTGCAGTCCTCCCTCGGCATGGTGCAGATCGGAGGCCTGATCGCCGGCGGATGGCTGGGACTGCTGGTCGTGCCCGTGATTTATACCCTCTGGGATGATTTCGCGATTGCATGCAAACGCCGATTTCTCCATGCGAAGAAACCCACCCCGCAGCCGGCCCCGGAACTGCCGCGCGGATAAATCGGCGGAGAACCGCTTACTCGAAGTTGTAGTGTTTTCGCACGGGCCGCGTCACGCTCCATCGGCATTCCAGCCCCTTCGGAAAAATCACCAGATCGCCCGGCCCGAACGAAATGGATTCCGACCCGTCCGGATTGCTCACGGTTACGGCCCCTTCCAGAATCAGGCAGGTTTCCTTGGCATCATAGCAGTAGTCAAACCGGCTGATGTTGCAGGTCCAGACGGGCCAGGCTTGGCACGCCTGCGTTTCCTGGGGACTGGGTTTCCGGACGATGATCTGTTTGGCGGTGGGCATGGCATTCTCCTTGGGTTTACTTCAGGCCGGGGGCGGACGGCGCGGGAACAGTGTCTTTCCTCTGAAAAATTTCAATCCAGTCGGAGGATTGAAACCGCACATGGGGATCTTTGGGATTCCAGTAATATTGCGTCTGGCCGCCGGCAAGAATATCTATCGCTCCGACCAGAGCGTAATTCGCCGGCGCATATTCCAGAAACCAGCTCGCCAGCAGACGGCTGGAGTTGGGCCGAACCAGCCAGGAGGTCGGAACGTTCACGAACACCAGGAATTTCGGCCGGTTCTCCTCGATCTGCCGGATCATCTCCCGCTGCATCTGGATGGTGAACGGATGTTCTTCCATGAGGGGATAGGTGTAAATATACCCCGTCGCCGACCGACGTCCGGAGTAGAAATAGATCTGCGGTTCCGAACCGATGACCGCGATGCGGTCCTCCGGCGAGGAGTGGTTCCGGATGAATTCCGCGATCTCCAGCGATTCGGGGAACGGATTCGAGCCGTAGCAGGATCGGGCGATCTGGTTCGGCGTCGCCGTGAAAAAATACCCGAATTGCGGAAGCAGCGTCGCCGAAAAAATGCCCGCCGCCAGAATCCCCGGCAGAGCGGAACGCCCGCCCAGCCGCAGCGGCGGAAAAATCCGCCGGCAGAGAAACTCGAACGCCGCGCCCGCCAGCATCGCTGCGGCGGGCAGAAGAAACAGAAAATAATGGCCGCGATAATAAAGCCCGATGGAGACGGCCGCGAACGAAAGAAGGGTAAACGCTGCCAGCGTCCATCTTTTGACATGCCTCTGAAACCAGAGGGTCAATACCCCCAGTATCGCCAAGCCGGAAAGGGCGATAGAGTGGGAGAAGATATCGGCCGTGCGAAGTTTCAGGGCAAACCAGCCGGTTTCCCACGGAACCATCGCCACGTATTCCCGGGCGTATTCAAACGTCCAGAACCAGAAGGTCCTGAACACCCCCGCGGCATGGAGAGCCAGGCACGTCATCGCGAAGGGCAGAACGGCCCCGGCCCCAAACGCAGCCGCGGCGAAAACCGTTTTGTGGACGGGAAAAGGCTTCTGCCGAATCAGATGCACCGCCAGCGCCAGACCGGCGAAACCCAGAAACACCGCGCCGTGCTGTTTCACGACGAACCCCATCCCCAGCAGGAACGCCCCGCAGGCGATGCAGTAAAAAAAATACTTCGCCGAATCGATTCCCCGCAGGATCAGCAGAATCCCCGACAGGGCGAACAGCAGCACAAACGGTTCGGCGTTGGCGGTGAATCCCTGAACCTGGGGAAGCAGGCTCAGCAACGCATACGCCGCCGCGGCAAACACCGCCGCGAAGGAGGATATGAGCCGTTTGGCCAGAAAAAAAACCAGCAGGATCGTGCCCGCGTTCACCAGCAGAAGCCCCAGATGAATCGCCTGATGGGTTTGGCCGAACAGGGCCAGGATGACGGCGTAGAAGGCATAGATGCCCGGCAGTTTCATGTTGTACGCAAGCTGGTAGGGGGGCACCCCCTGCAGAAAGAGCTGTCCGG
>CAZOTP010000073.1:0-12723 GCA_964582655.1 uncultured Pirellulales bacterium
CCGCACCCCAGCTCGACCGCCTCCCCGCCCCCCCCGCGTGCCCGGGGCGGCAGCGGCGCTTTGCAGAGCAGCTTGACTTCCTTCGCCCAGAAGGTAATTTCCCCCGTTTTGGTTTTGCCGAGCATTCCTTCGACGCCAATGATGTCCCCCAGATCCAATAGTTTCATGGTTTCCCACACCTCGCCCAAGAGGCTCTTGCTCAATCCGACCTGGATGGTTCCCGTCCAGTCTCGAATGGTGCAGAAAATCAGCTTTCCGATATCGCGGTGCAGGACGATGCGTCCTGCGCCGCGAACGAGCTGTTCTTCGTTGGCGGGATCGTATAAGCTGGTTATTTCCAGTAGGGATTTTCCCCTATCCCATCGTCCGCCAAACGGATCCACGCCCATCTGCCGAAGCTTCTCCACCTTGGCCAGTCTTGCCTGCTCATACTCGTTGACCGTTCGCGCCTGCTCCATGGAACCGATCTCTTTCCTTGCCAGATTTCTCTATCACACTGCGGTGAATGCGGTTACAGTAATTCCGTCGGGTTCGCCGTTCCGCCCATCGTATCCGGGGAACCCTGAAAGTCAACGGTTATCTCCTCGTCGATGGGTGGGTTGCGAAACGCGTCGTTCGGAAAGTTCCGCCCCTTTTTCCGGGTCTGACAAAAGTAAGTATTAAATTTATATTCCGGAACCGGAATGACGATAGAAGGAATGGAATGGTTGTACAAAGAAACTGATGGATCGACTGCGGACCGGGATCTGGCAGGAATTAAAGAAGATTTGAGTTGCCTATTCCGCAGACGGAGTATAAACTGTAACGAACGAAGCAGGATTTCGATGAGGAAGGCGGGGCCATGCTTTCCGGGGGCCCCCCTAAAACGCCTGGTGCGTTATGTGATTTTGGCGCATCTTCGGGCAGATCTTCCCGAAGCCATCCTGAGCGGAAAGGCCATGATGACCCTATTATAATTCGCTTTCAACTCCTACCTTTTCTTCATTCTTACGGCAGGAGCATCCACACGATGCTCCTGCTGTGTTTTTATCATCGACGGCTTTCGAAAATCACCTTGGTGAAATTCCTTATATCTTGATACATAGGGGTAAACCCTATAATCCGGTTTTTCATGGGAGGGGGAGCGCTGATTTTTCGAAAAAAACTCATTTGCCAAACCATACGGGCGGGACTATATGTAAGGAAAGCGGCTGTCTGAGACGGCGCTGCCCATTTGATGGTTTTCATTCGAGGATCTGGTATGCTGAACAAAACCGCCAATCAAGTTGTTTTCTATACCTACCCCAAGTTTATATTCTGCTGGCCGATCATTGTTCTGGGGTATGTCCTGTACGGGCTTCATCGAGGCCAGGCCGTGTGTCCGGAATCGCATACGTGGTTTTGGCTGATCTGTCTGATTCTGGTTCTGGTGACGCTGGGGTTCGATCTGGGCCGCAACTACACGGTTTTCTGGGTTGTGCTTCTGGGGGGGTGCTGGATTTTGATTCTCTGGCTTCGGGATGTGAAACATATCACGATTTTTTCGAAACTGTACACGTTTTTCACCGATTTGAATCCATCGCTGGCTCCTTCGTTTGTGCTTCTGGTGAGTCTGTTTCTGAGTTTGTTCTGGATCATCATGTGGTTTTGGACGCGGATCAATTCCAAGTGGCGGATCACGCACAACGAGTTTGAGCATTATCAGTTCGGCCGCATGGACGATTCTCTGGCGCGGGGAGCGAAAAGCGTTCGGACGAGCTATCCGGATTTATTTGAGCTTCTGGTCTGTCTGGCGGGGGATTTGATGATTTTCGATTCGAGCGGTCGTAAGCTTCTTCTTCGAATACCGCATGTTCCGCTGCTGCCTCTGGTGAAGACCCGGATCAATCGCATTCTCGAATCCACGGCGGTGACGGCGGTGGCGGAGGAGGAATTTTCCGATTCGGGGGAGGTTTCCGATGACGGTTCCGGGGACCGTTGAACAAGAATTTTTTTGCCGTAAAAAAAATGAGCCGCAAGATAAAGGAGTTTAATCTTACGGCCCAAAGAAGGATTTGGTGCTGGCTACACCAACCACTTACTGTCATTTTCAATCCGGCGTCGGAACGCGTCAGGTGAAGCATCGTCTCCCCCCTACCATACCATTTTGCACGGTGGGGCCGCTATCGTGGGAAATACGGATTTTTTGTAAAATTCTGGGATATCCTATTCATTTCCCAAATTGAGGGATTAACTATATATGGCCGATTATCCCGTTTTTCCTACCATATATAGAGTATTATGGTTTTTATTCGGGGAGCGGTTTATTTTTTGTTTCGGGGCAGAACCAGATTACCAACAGACCGGCGGCATAGATCAGGCTGATGACCGAGCACATGCGGGCGTAGTCTTCCTGGAAATAATTGAGGAGGCTGCCTCCCGCGAGGGTTCCCGCCGCCGCGAGGATACGGCCGCTGTTGAAGGCGAAACCCTGTCCGGTTGCGCGGATTCGGGTGGGGAAGAGTTCGGGCATATAGAGGGGGAGCCATCCGAAGAAGCTTGCGGAACATCCGCTGACGATGAACACCAGGATGAGAAAGGTATTTCCGAACTCGATGTTTATTCGGAATAGAATCGCGCAGAAAATCAGGGAGAAACCGCAGAGGAGGAAATAGGCCCATCGTCGATTGGTCCAGGCGGCGGTGTAGGCACCGAGGATGGTGCCTACGATGGCTCCCAGGGAGGAGGCGATCTGGGCCCAGGATTTGGCGACGGGCATTTGATGGCTGAGCTGATCGGCCCATGCGGGGATCCATTGGACGGTCCCCCAGTTTCCCAGCAGTCCGATGGTGCAGAGGACCGAGCCCAGCAGGGCGGGTTTTGCCAGGCCTCCCTGGAAGATATCGCGGATGCGGTTTTGAGCTTTTCCTTTTGAGGCTTCCTGCCAGCGTTTGGATTCGGGGACAAAAATCCGGATCAAAAAGGTCAGGAGGGCGGGCATGGCACCCATTAAGAGGAGGAGTCGCCAGCCCGAATTTGCCAGGAGTCGATCGACCCACGACTGGGGCAATCCGGCGGAGAGGAAGATTTGGCCGAGATCGCCGATTACGCGGGTGAGTGCATAGCCCATGAGGGCCGTGATGAGGAAACCGACGTTGGCAGCGGCGCCGATGAGCGCGGCCAGGAGGGTGTTGTATTTTCTGGGCCAAGTTTCCATGACCAGGGCGACGCCCAGGGACCATTCGCCGCCCATGCCGAGGGAGGCGATCAATCGCAGCGCCGCCAGATGCCAGGGTTCCGTGACGAAGGCGCAGAGTCCCGAAAAGACGGCGTAGGTGGCGACGCTCCAGACCATGGCCCGGACGCGTCCGATCCGATCCCCGAGCCAACCGAAGAGCACACCGCCGAAGGCGGCTCCGACGAGGAATCCGGCGATAATGGCCGAGAACCAGGTTCCGATGTGGGTAGCGGCCTGGGGTCCCATGAGTTCTTTCAGGGCGGGTCTTGCGACCAGGGGAAAGAGTCCCATCTCAAAGCCGTCAAACATCCAGCCGAGAATGGCCGCCAGAAGGGTCATCGCCAAACCTGTCCGTCCCACGGCTGATTCTGCGGGCGCGGGCAAAGGGTGAATCCCGTCGTGTTTTGCGTTGTTTTCGGCCATAACGGCTCTCCTTCATTCCTGGGATACGGCATTCGAACGAGCGATTCCCCCTTATACCATTCGCTTCCTTATAATCTAGCTTCTGTCTTCGTTTCGTCATGGCCAATCCAGAACCCGGATGATTGCGTTTCCGGCAAAGGACCTCCGATTTTCTCTTTTTCGGAATTTCCGGAAGGGATATAATTGGGGGGATGAATTCTCCGAGCAGGAAACTGATTGACATGCATCTTCATTTGCAGGAGGCGGTTCTGGAGGGGAATCTGCCTTCGGTTCTGCGGCGGGCGGGCGAGGCGGGAGTTTCGTATTTTTTGTGCAACGGGTCGGCACCGGGGGATTGGCCTGACGTTCTTCGTCTGGCGCAGTCGCATGCGGCGATTATCCCCTGTTTCGGTCTCCATCCGTGGTATGTGGAGTCGCGGCCCGCCGACTGGGCGGCGACTCTGGAGGCATTTCTGGACAAGATCCCCAGCGGGGTGGGGGAAATCGGTCTGGACCGGTGGAAAGAGCCCCGCGATGAAGCCGGTCAGCGAGCGGTTTTTTTGGAGCAACTGGATCTTGCGCGCCAAAAGAACCGTCCGGTGATGATTCACTGTCTGCGGGCGTGGGGGGATCTGGAAGAGATTTTGCGGCGGGAAAAGCCGCTGCCCGCGGGGTTTCTACTGCATGCCTTCGGCGGGCCGGCAAACTTGATTCCCCGGTTTGTCCGGCTGGGCGGGTATTTTTCGTTCGCGGGGAACATTCTGGATCGGGCCCGGGAAAAACTTCGCCTTGCGCTTCGGACGGTTCCGGAAGACCGGCTTCTTCTGGAAACCGACTCGCCGGATTTTCCCCCGCTTCATTCGACCGGGGCTTTGCTGATTCCCACGGCGGGCGGCAAACCGGCGAATCAGCCGGCGAACCTTGGACTGATTCTCCGCGCGGCGGCCGACATCCGCGGCGTTTGTCCGGACGAGCTGGCGCAGAGCCTGTGGGAGAACAGCAGACGATTTTTGGAACCGATACGCTCTCTTTGAATATCCGGAATTCATTTATGACGTCTTCCCAATCCGTTCCTCCGGCCCCTTCGAGCGATCCGTTTCATCGGATCAAAATGCTTTTGGGCGAGGGCGCCTTCGCGCGTCTTCAAAACGCCTTTGTCACGATCATCGGGCTGGGCGCTGTGGGCAGCTATGCGGCGGAGGCGCTGGTGCGGGCGGGGGTCGGGCATTTGCGATTGGTGGATTTCGACACGGTTCATCCCAGCAATCTCAACCGGCAGTTGTTCGCTTTGCATTCCACGCTGGGCCAGCGGAAGATCGACGCCGCAAAACACCGGTTACTGGATATCCATCCCGGCTGTCGAATCGAAACGCTGCAGACGTTTGTGCATGAAGAAAGTTTTGAGGCGGTTCTCGCCGGTCCTCCGGATCTGGTGATCGACGCCATCGATTCCTTCAATCCGAAAGTCGCGCTTCTGACGGAGCTGGTCCGTCGAACCATTCCGGTCATCTCTTCGATGGGCGCTGCGCTGCGTCTGGATCCCTGTCAGGTCCGGGTCGCTCCGCTGGAAGAGACCCGAATCTGTCCGCTGGCCCAGAAAATCCGGAAACGTCTTCGCCGAAATAACGCCATGGGAAACATTCTGTGCGTCTTTTCCACGGAATCTTTGGCGGGGATTGGGAAGGATGCGTTGTGTCCGGCAAGCGAATCTGAGCCCGGTTCATTTCGCCGGGGTCGGGAGCGTAGAACGCTGGGCTCGCTGCCGACGGTGACGGGGATATTTGGGCTGACCGCCGCTCATGCGGCGATTCAGCATATAACGGGGTTTCCAAGTTTGAAGGCGTCCTGTTCTTCCGAGCTGTCTGAAGGGGGGCAATAATTTTCGCTCGTCGGGGATTTTCCGCGGTTTTCCGCATAGGTACGCCTTTTTTGGCCCCTGTCTGGTAAATCCTGTCCCGTTTTTGTTCGATAGATAAAGTACGCCGCACGGACTGGATTTGCCGTGAGAGCGAACGAAGTAATTATCGGACATTCAACGGAACGGAAAGGAAACACGTGAAAATCATCGTCGATATTTCCGACGCCCGCGTTTCCCACGACCTGCAGGACACGCTGATTACTTATTCATTAGGTTCGTGCATCGGCGTATCGGTGTATGATCCAGTCGCGAAAATCGGGGGGATGCTTCATTACCAGCTTCCCAGCGGGAAAACGGATCCGGAAAAGAGCGCCAAATCGCCTCTGATGTTCGCGGACACGGGGATGGAGATTTTGATGAAGAAGATGTTCGAGCTGGGCGCGACGAAGAAGAACATCAAGGTGAAGCTGGCCGGGGGCGCGCAGATGATGAACGACGCCCAGACGTTTCAGATCGGAAAACGGAATTACGCAGCGATTCGCCAGATTCTCTGGAAGAACGGGATGTTCATCGAAGCGGAGGACGTCGGGGGCAACGCGCCGCGGAACATGACGCTTTTTCTGGAGACCGGCGCGGTCGAAATCAAATCCCAGGGTAACGTGAAAATGCTCTGATCGGCGAGAGGAACCTTACGATGGCTTTTAATATTTTGATTGTTGACGATTCCGCGACGCTTCGCACGATGGTGAAACGGACGTTAACCCTGTCCGGATTGCCTCTGGGAGAGTTGTACGAAGCCGGCAGCGGCATCGAGGCGCTTGCGCTGCTCGAAAAGGAGTGGGTCGATCTGGTTCTGGCGGATATCAACATGCCGGGCATGGACGGGTATGAGATGACGCGCCGCATGAGTCAGAAAGACACCACGAAGAATATTCCCGTGATCGTTGTTTCCACCGAAGCGAGCACGGCTCGCATCGAGGAGCTCAAGCAGTTTGGCGTCAAAGGGTATGTTCACAAGCCCTTCACGCCGGAAAAAATCAAGGACGCGGTACTGGGCGTCCTGGGAGTCTGTCATGCTGAAAACACAGGCGAATGAAACCCTCGTGCTCTCCGTTACGGAGGCGTTCGAGACCATGGCGTTCATGATGGCGATGCCGCCGATGGACGAGCTAGCCGCGCCGGACGATTCCATTCTGGTGACGATGTCCTTCCGCGGGCCTGTGAGCGGGACGGTGGAGCTCTGCGCGCCGTCGGCGATGGCCCAGCTCATCGCCGCCAACATCATGGGGCTGGAACCCGACGATGAGACTCTCGCGGAAAAGGGGATTGACGCCATCAAGGAAATGCTGAATACGACCTGCGGTCTTTTACTGCCTCGTCTGGCCGAATCGCCGGCGGATGTTTTCCAGGTCACCATTCCGGCGGCAGAGGCCTGCCCGGATTCCAGTCAGTGGCAGGCGTTTATCGCCCGGCCCGACACGGCGATTCTTGATGTGGACGGGTCCCCTCTGGCCTGCCGCATCGCATTGAGCTGATAGTCCGGCGGCGCGGAATTTTGTGACCTGATCGCTGGATTGCCTGGCGCATCTTCGCTTTTTTGAACAGCCATTCCTCCCCGCTCGAACAGGGTTCTCCCATCCGGCAGACATCCGCTCCGCATCGTACGGGAACCGATTTATAGCGCATTTTTATCCGATTATTATGTTTTTCCGTTCTACTTCCTGCCCTGCCGGGGAGGTTTTGTTTTTTCGTTGCCTTTTTTCTTTTTCCGGCCCTAATATTAGTAAGGGAATCGGATTTTGGAACCTTCCACGGAGCATCGCATGGCCTACATTCGAATCCCGGGCGTTCTCGGCAAGGTGTATGTACCCGACGCGGCCGGACCGAAGAAACACCACTGCAAAGACTGCTTTGCGTGCCAGTGGTGTTCCGATGACCGCTGCCGGGAGTGCCTGCGGGGAAAGTGCGTGAAAAAATCCCCGAAGAAAAAGCCCCGATCCTGATTTTCAGGCGGTGGGGGCAGAACATCTTCCTTAACGGGTCGCAGGGGGAACGCAAGAAGTTGCCAAAACTAGCGGCGATCGGGATCGAACCGATGACCTGCGGGCTATGAATCCGCCGCTCTAACCAGCTGAGCTACGCCGCCAACATCGTAAGCTCATTATATTAATGACGAAGAGGGATTCTGTAAAGCGGATTCTGGACGGCGAGCGGGAGGCGGCTGAACGGTCCTATCTATTTTTATTACAAGGGATTACGATCATTACCGTATTTTGTATTTCAGAATTTGCGGCTAGGGATTGGCCAGGCAGCTCATCAAACGCGGGGCGTTCAGCTCTGCGAGGGTTTGTACGATTCGGTCGGCCTGGGAGAGCTGATCGGGTGGGTAGCTGTGGGCGACGGCGAGGCAGAACATGCCGGCTTTTTTGGCCGCGTCGATGCCCCACATGCTGTCTTCAATCACGATGCATTGGCTGGGCGGGATCGGGGGATTGGCGTTCAGAACCTCGTTGGCTTTCTGGAGCGCGAGTCGGTAGCCCTGGGGATCGGGTTTTCCTTTTTCGACATCTTCGGCGCCGATGATGAAGGCGAAATAGTCCAGGAGGCCGGTGAGAGAGAGAAAGACGCGAATTTCCCTGCGCAGGGCGCCGGAACAGATAGCCGTGAAGATCTGATGTTTTTGAAGATCCTGCAAGAGGGATACTACGCCTGGAAAGACGATGGAGTTTTTCCGGATGAATTCCTCGAAGCGATCGTTTTTGATTTGCACCAGTTCCTGGATTTGGGCGGGGGAAATGGTTCTGCCGAGATCTTCGAAGATGTGCTGAAAGCACTCGGCATCGGTGTAGCCCAGGTATTTTTCGCTGTAGTCTTTCCAGGTCAGATTAATGGCAAGGGGGAGGAGGACTTGGCGGAACATTTCGTAATGGACCGGCTCAGAGTCGGCGATGACGCCATCGAAATCAAAAAACACGCATTTCAGCATGGTCTAACCAACTATAAATCGTTTGCTAACAAAAGGATAATGGTAACGCAGTAGTTCTGTCTGTCAGGTTTGGATTCTGTTTTTACCCAGGTTGGATGGGCAATACCAGAAAAAAAGATTTTTTCCTTGCCAGCGGGGCGCGGGAAGGATAATAGTAACATTGTTTTCAGGGCTGATAAGGCCTTTGATTTGAGAGAGATGCAAGGAAGCGAGCGGATATGCCGCGAAAGGAAACGCACCTCTCCCATGTATGATGTAACCATTCCTGTTTAAAAGAGTTATGATAATTTTCAGGCCTATGTCGCTTGTGAATTATGATGATTTTTCAAGTTTTGAACAGAGATGGGACGATGGACACGATGATGGACAGACCGCCGTGAGTCTGTCTCTTTATGGTTGTTGAAAGATACTGTTCTGCGGTGGAACAGCAACGGAACAGAGTGTTTTTTTTAAAGCGAAAGGAAACGACATGAAAAATTGGACAACGTTATTGATGGCTGGTGTCGTACTGGCCGGAGCATCAGTGGCGTGGTCGGCCACGGATGCGGATCTGTCGGCGCAGGTTCAGGTTCTGCAGCAGCGCGTTGCGGAGCTGGAAGCCAAGCAGACCGATCAGGCGATTCAGGAGAAGAACGCCGAGCTGATCCGTCAACTGGTGACCGAGATGGCGGCGAATCAGAAGAACGCCGCGGCCGACACGGGCGTGACCGCCGGCTATGACAAACGGTTCTTCATCAAGAGCGCCGATGACCAGTTCAAACTGGAATTCGACACCCTGATGCAGTTCCGTCATTCGTATCTGCTCAGCGATGACGGCGCGAAGACCCAGCAGAAGGATGGGACGCGTTTCATTTATGATGCGGATCTGGATGATTATGTCTATACTGAAGACGGGGTGGATTCCAGCGCCAGCGGATTTGAATTCGAGCGTGCCCGTTTGTCGATGAGCGGTCATGTTCTGAAGGACCTGAAATATAGAATCGTTCTGGAAGGCGACGATGACAGCAGCAGCAAGGGCATCTACCTGTACGAGTATGAATTGAATTATTCGTTCATTCCGGAACTTGGCGCCCGCGTTGGAAAATACAAGATTCCGTTTGGAAAACAGGAACCCGGCAGCTCCGGCAAGCTGATGTTTGTGGACCGCTCCCTGGCGAACAATGTATTTAACCTAGATCGCAGCGAAGGCGTGGAAGTGTTTGGAACCATTGATCTGGGCGAAATCAAGCCGGAATATCGGGCGATGCTGTTCAACGGATTCCGAAGCAACGAGGATACCCCCTATGCTGATAATGACAACAGCCCTGCCGCTGTGGCGAGACTGGCTGTTCCTCTGATGGGTTCTTCGGTGGCTGATTTCGATGGTGAATCGGATCTGGAATTCCATGAAAATCCGATAGCGATGATCGGGATGAGCTACGCGTATGCCAATGATCGCGATGAAGATCATTTCAGCGGCGGTGATAGCGATAATTACAAGTTCCTCGGCAAGAGCGCGTGGGATCGCCGCGGCGATGTGTACACCCTCGGCGGCGAAGCCAATATGATTTCGGCTGATGCATCCTTCAAGTACATGGGATTCTCCATGACGCATGAAGGCTACTATCAGCACATCACGGCGGATCCGGCGGAGATGGCCGACGCCAGCGATTTCGGGAACATGGTTCGCTCAGGCATGATCGGTCAGCAGGTGGACAACTATGGCTGGTACAGCCAGGCCGGTTATTTCATCGTGCCGAAGGTGTTTGAAGTGGTCAGCCGGGTTGGCGGCGTATTTGTGGACAACGCCACAGATTCGTATGAATATGCCGGCGGCTGGAACTGGTATCTGTCGGGCCAGGACCTCAAGCTGAGCATGGACATCACCTACATCGATGACCTGCCGGTGGCGAACACCAGCTCGAATTTCGACGGCGTGCAGAACAACGCGCTGTTTATGATTCGTTCGCAATTGCAGTTCCAGTTCTAAGGAAGACAGACTCTCCACGGCGGACCTGAGAGAATCAGGCACCGCACCGCCGCGGAGCTATCGAACCGGAGCGTCGTCTTAGCAGGCGACGCTCTTTTTTTTTGGAATTGCCTGGGGGAGGGGAGGTTCCAGGCGTGAATTTCCCCTGCATGCGGGCGTGTTTTTGAGTTGACAGGGCGGGGAATTGTGATAGGATAACGGGGCCTTTTGAGGCGGCGCCAAAGTAGCTCAGCTGGTAGAGCACGGCTTTCGTAAAGCCGCGGTCGAGGGTTCGAGTCCCTCCTTTGGCTTTTTTAATGCGCGGGGGTTCCTTTTCCGGGAGCATTTTCCGGGTTCTGATCGGACAAGACGGATTATTTTCGGAAATGCCGAACGAGCCAAAGCAGGAGGGTGAGGAGAGCGGAGAGCAGGATGCCGGTGGTGAGTGGGAAGATGACGCGCCAGTTTTTGCCGTGCAGATCGATATCTCCCGGCAGGCGAAAGAGGGGGCCGGATCCGAAGCGTCCCAGAAGAAGCAAGATTCCGCCCAGGAACAGGAGGATCCCGCCGAAAATCATGATCCATTTTCCGATTTGCAGAAATTCCTGATTCATATCGCCGTCAGGTTTCCATGCATGTATGCCGTCGCCGCTTACAATTTTCGGTCGAGTCTTCGGTACTGGATGGCTTCGGCGACGAATTCCGCGTGAATTTGTTCGCTGCCTTCGACATCGGCGATGGTGCGAGCGACTTTGAGGACTTTGTCATGCGCCCGGGCGCTGAGGCCCAGCTCATAGACGGCTTGTTTGAGCATGTTTCGGCCGGCGTCGTCGAGGGGGCAGAACTGGCGGACCTGCCGGCTGTTCATCTGGGAGTTGGTGCGGATGGGATTTTCGGAGAATCGTTTCCATTGCCTCTGCCGGGCGTGGATGACCTGTTTTCGCATGGTCGCCGAGTCGGTTCCGTCGCGCGTGCTGGAGAGGTCCGCGAAGGGGACAGCGGGGACTTCGATGTGGATATCGATTCGGTCCACCAGCGGTCCGGAGATGCGGGAGAGGTAGCGTTCAACCTGCGTCGGTGTGCATTTGCAGTTTCGTTTGGGGTCGGTGAGGTAGCCGCAGGGGCAGGGATTCATCGCGGCGACGAGCATGATGTTGGCGGGGAAGGTCAGGGTGTTTGCGGCGCGGGCGATGGTGACCTGGGATTCTTCGAGAGGCTGGCGAATGGTTTCGAGCACGGAGCGTTTGAATTCAGGGAATTCATCGAGGAAGAGCAGGCCGTTGTGGGCAAGGGAAAGCTCGCCGGGGCGGGGGATGCTGCCTCCGCCGACGAGGGAGGGTCCGCTGGCGGAATGATGCGGGGCGCGGATGGGGCGGGTCGCCAGGAGAGGCTGTTCTTTTCGGAGCAGCCCCATGACGGAGTAGATGCGGGTGGTTTCGAGGGATTCCTCGAGGGTGAGCTGCGGCAGGATGGTGGCGAGCCTCTGGGTGAGCATGGTTTTTCCGGTGCCGGGCGGGCCGATCATCAGGACGTTGTGATTTCCGGCGGCGGCCAGGACGAGGGCGCGTTTGGCGCTTTCCTGGCCTTTGACGTCGGAGAAATCGAGGTCGTAACAGCCGGCCTGACGGAACAGCGAGTCGATATCGATGACGGTGGGTTCGAGGGGAAGGGTTCCGCTCAAACAGCCGACGGCTTCGGTGAGGGAGCCTACGCCGATGACTTCGATATCCTGCACGACGGCGGCTTCGGCGGCGTTGTCGGCGGGAACAAGGATGGTTTTGAATCCTTTTTTTGCGGCCATGATCGCCGCCGGAAGAGCGCCTTTGACGGATCGCACGCGTCCGTCGAGGGCGAGTTCGCCGATCATCACGGTCTGGTCCAGAACCTCGCTGCGGCAGGCTCCCTGCCCGAAGAGCATGCCGATGGCGATAGGGAGGTCGTAGGAGGGGCCTTCTTTTTTGATGTCGGCGGGGGCGAGGTTGATGATGCTGGAGGTGGGGGGAAACATGTATCCGCTGTTTCCGACGGCGCTGCGGACGCGTTCGATGCTTTCCTTGACGGCGGCGTCGGGGAGTCCGACGATCATGGTTTTCTCGAATCCCCCCACCCCGACGTCCACTTCGACCTCACACGGTTGCGCGTCGATGCCCACCAGAACGGAACTGTGTATTCGTGCTAACAAGCCTGCCATCCCTTCTTCTTCAGGGATTCATGAAACCGAATTTTTCCTCACACGTCACGCGACGGATACCCATCCAGGATGCAAGAAGACAGATTTCATTATAGCGATAAAATCGTTTTGGGCAATACCGCTTTGAAAATATCTCGCGGCC
>CAZOTP010000074.1:0-12684 GCA_964582655.1 uncultured Pirellulales bacterium
TTCCGCATACCCCCCCTTTACCGGCTGATTGAACGGCCTGCCATAATGTGGATTCATATAGGGATTGGCGATGGTAAAATTGATCAGGTGAACCCCGCGATCATGCAGTTGACCAATCAGCTTCAACGGCTCCGTCAAATCCGCCCGGCGGTAATCTGTTTCGTTTACCCCCCACCCGTACGGATATGGAACCGCATCATAACACCCCAGACGAAGGGCCACTTCCATATCCTGCCCGACTGCCTGATACACCTTTTCCACGACCTCAAGAACAAATCGAGTGCGGTTTTCATAGGATCCGCCGTATTTCCCCTTGCGGTCCCGGCTGTTCAGCAATTCGCTGATTAAATAACCGTGACATGCCTTGATGTCCACCCCGTCAAAACCGGCGTCCCGGGCCAGTATGGCCGCTGTCACGTATTTTTCCTGCAAATCATCCAGATATTCATCGCTGAGCACAGGGTACTCGGCAGGAAGGCGGCTGGGGGCATCCTCCAGGGGATTTGCCTGCGGCGTCAATCGATCGCGGTAAGGATCCCGCTGCGGTATCATAGGGGCTGCTTTGCCATCCGGTCGGCTGTAGCGGCCCGAGTGGGTCAATTGGGCAATGACCAGAGGTCGGTGCTCCGCTCCAAACCGGTCCACGGCAAAACGGCGGATCATCCAAACCAGTTCTATGAACGCATCACGGCTTCCAGTGTGAATCCAGAGCTGGGACGGATTTGCCCGTCCTTCCGGCACTACGGAGATGGCTTCCGCCCAGATCAGTCCGGCCCCCCCCTTGGCGAACCGCTCATACCGTCGCAAAGTCAGTTTCCCCGGTCGTCCCATCCAATCGCCGTCAGCACCTTCCATGGGATGGACCGCCAGCGAATTAATCGCCCTAAAAGCCCCAATGGAAACAGGTTCCGACAAATTGGATACATCCCCCCGCGTTTCTATCTTCAATCCAAGCCGATCCATCAGATCGCGAAAGGCCGAGAGATCGCTCTCTGTGTGCTGTTCAAATCCTTGGTTTTTTTCCATATACCGTACTATAGCAGAAATTGCTGTTTCTTCATGGCTATTCAGGAAATTTCCCGTTTGCATTTCCAGCAATAGGTTGCTTTATCACCGCATATCCTTTATAATCCAAAAATTATGAAAAGTCCATTCAATCATTCCGCCGGCGCTCCGGACATTTCGATGGAACTGCCGGAATATGGGGTGTGGCTGGAATCCCATCAGCATCAGACGGGCTTTCAATCTTCCAGACACCAGCACAGCCATTACAGTCTGATTTTTGTCGCATCGGGACAGGGAGTATGTCGAATTGAAGAGCAGGAGTATCCCCTTTTACCGAATACCGTGGTCATGCTGTCTCATCATGTTGCCCATGAATTTATCGACTCACCCGGAAAACCGATGACGGTATTTGTCGGCTATTTCACGATTCACCGATCCCCACTTTCCCGCACCATGCTGGATGAGCTTTTTGAGCATGTTCGTCCGATTCACATCCCCCCTTATTATTCCGATCGCATCCGGCGTTATTTGCGGCAGATTCTTCATGAGCAGAGCGCCAAACCCGTCGGTTACGATATTGTGATTGCCCAGTGCTTTACCCTGATTCTTCTGCTGATTTATCGCACCCGCAAAGCGGCGCAGGACCGCGACGCCATCCTTACAATGGGCAGTGAAGCGCGCGTGCGGCATACGCTGGATTTCATTCAAACCAATTATTTTCAACCCCATACACTTCCTGATGCCGCGAGGATGTGCAGGCTCTCCCAGCGTCAGTTCAGCAATCTATGCAAAAAAATCACCGGACAGACCTTTATTCAGCACCTTAATTCGATCCGCGTTCGGCATGCCGATCAGCTTTTGCGAAATTCCTCCCTGCCTGTGGCCGCCATTGCGTTTGAGGTCGGGTTTGAAGAGCTTTCCACGTTTTACCGCGCATTCAAGAAAATCCATAATGCCAGCCCTCTTCAGTTTCGCGAACAAAAATAAACGGATTTATCCGTCGGAAGGAACAGGGAATGACTGGATATGGGTTTGATCGGCGGGGCCCTTACGAAGCGTGATGCGGACGATTTCATGGGGGCAGAAGAGCCGGATGGGCAAAACGGAATCCCCCAGCCCTCGCGTCACATAGAGGTAACTCGAGCCGATGCGTGACAGACCGGTGAAATAATCTTTCCCGGTACGGCTGTGGGTAAGAATCGGCTTGCCGCACGGCAGACAGAATTGCCCGCCATGAGTGTGTCCGGAAAGAATCAGGTCAATTCCGGCGGCGGCGAGAGATTCAGCCATTTCTGGATAATGGCACAGACCAAAGGTAAAAACGCTTTCCTGAAGTCCCAGAAGCAGCCTGGGAATATCCGCGTTCAGCCGTCCGAATCCGTTGACTCCCGCTACTTGAATGAGTCCTCGCCCCGGAATCGAAATCACGCGGGATTCATTGTTGAGGATTGTAATCCCCAATCCCGCCGCCTGTTCCATCAGCCAGGCGGGATCGTGGTTACCCCGCACCAGGAAACAGCCGGGAGAACCAGGTACGGAACGAAGAAACGTTTGAAGGACCTCCAAGGCCTGTTTCCGATAACAATATAATACCAATCCATGCCGTCCGATGCCGACTTCGCACTGGGGTTCGGAATGCGTGCGAAGGCTGAAAATATTACCCAGCCAGACTTGATGACACAGATCGCCCGTTCCCAGCAGTAAATCACACCCCTCCCGGAGAATCTTTTGGGCCATCCGTTCTTTTTTCCCGAATCGCCGGCTATGGAGATCACCGATCTGTAGAATCCTCAGATTTTCCAGATGCCCCGGCAAATGAGGGAGAGAAAGCGATAACTCTGTCAAATAGACCATATTCTAGGGATTGATTTTCGCGATTTTTTGAAGAGTCTGGATATAGGGATCATTAAAAAATCGACGGAGTTTTCGTTCCACGCGTTTTTGGGTTCGCCAATGATTCAAATGCCGCTGGTCCGGTCTCAACGCAGCCGTGGCGTGTCCGACATGCTCCATATACTCCATCATCTCCAAGGTATCCAGGACATGCGCCCCATAGCCATGATCCCGCAGTTGATAGAACATCTGCTCCCCCGCGGTATATCCTTTGTAGGGACCGTCGGGATTGCCGAATTTCAATCCATATTTTCGAATCGGTTCCGCTCGATACAGGGTGCAATAATCCCGCGGGCAGATGGTTCTGGATTTCTGCCTGGCGTTTTTATCCCCCAGGACGGTTCGGCGAAGCCATAATTTCGCTTTTTTGGTGTCGGTCATTTTTTTGAGGAAATCGTACACCGGCCTGTGTTTTTCCAGTTTCCAGGCTCCGACTGCCGCACACTGAGGATCTTTTTGAACCGGTTCCAGAAGGCGTTCGAGCCAGTCCGGACGTTTGATAATCGTATCGGTGTGCATGATAATGTAATAGTCGCCGCGGCTGTTTTCCAGACCGATATCCAGCGCCGTCCCAAAGGCCCGAACCCAGTTCTCGGGAGTCTGCTCTCCCCTCTCGATGAGACGAATCCACTTCAAACCGCGCAGATAATCCAGAGATTCATCCTTCGAGCCATTATCCACTACGAGGATTTCGATCGGAATCCGGGATGTGTTGATTCGTATCGCCTGCAAGGAGAGGGAAATCAGTTCCTTGACCTGCCAGTGCGGCATGCAAATGCTTACCAGAGGCGGTTTATTTTCCTGCATCATCATTCCTTTCCAAACCTTGAATTATGATGCTTGTGTTTATTTTCCACGGAAAACAAATATTTGATTGTTTCTTTTCACTTTATCCTATAGATTCAAAACGCTATGTTATTTAGAATAATGGAAATATGAATGGAAATCCAATAAAAACCGAAGCGGTTTGCTGTGATTTATGCGGGAGCGATTCTTCCGATCCGATCCTCACGGGAAGGGACTTTCTCCACAAAACCCCCGGAGAATGGACCCTGGTTCGCTGCCGCAAGTGCCATCTGGTTTACCTGACTCCTCGCCCCGCACCGGAATCGTTCTCTCAAATCTATCCTGCCGAATACACCCCGTACCAGACCAAACAGGACAAGCATGCTGTTTCTGGTTGGGTTCGATCCGCCCTGCAGCACCACTGGGGCTACCCTCCCCATACGACCTCTTGGCTGGGCCGATTCATTACTTATCCCCTGTTTCTGGCTGTAAAAGCCAAGAGCCGGAATTTCGATCTTTTTGCGTGGCAGGGAGAGGGAAAATTGCTTGACTATGGCTGCGGGGCGGGCAGCTATCTTCTGCGCATGAAGCAACTGGGATGGGATGTGATCGGCATGGATATGTCTCCGATCGCGGTTGAAACATGCCGGAAGCAGGGACTTGATGTTTTTCAGGGGATTTCCCCCGCGCAAACATTTTCTCCGGAATCCTTCGATGCCGTTACTCTCTGGCATGTCATTGAACACGTTCCTTCCCCATTTAAAACCCTCCGGGATGTTCATTCCATTCTCCGACCGGGTGGAAAGCTCATTCTGGCCACGCCCAACCTCGCCTGTTTCCCCCGCCGGTTTTTTGGCCCAACGTGGTTTCCCCTGGAACTGCCACGGCATATCACGTTTCTAACCCCGCAAACCGCCGTCACGCTGCTGAAAAAAGCAGGATTTCAAATCGAGCAAGTATGCGCCCAGCGTCATGGCCAGACGTCCCAACGAAGTTTTTCGTATCTGGCCGAATGTTCCCCACGATGGTTCCCCCGTTTTATGGCAAAACACAAAAAACTCTGTTCGGTATGGGAAGCTGCGACAGAGCGGATCGGGGGCGCGTCCCGCATGATCCTTCACGCGAGAAAGCTTTAAGTGTTTTTTACAAGACCTCGCCCCAGGGGGGATCATAGCGGCCGGTCTGAATCAGATCGATCATGCGGCGAGCCAGGATCTGACCGCTGAAATTCGCATGGATATGCTCATACCCCTGCTGTGCAATCCGGCGTCTTTCCTCTTCCTTTTCGAGATAATAATCGACCCGATCCAGGCATTCTTCGGAAGTTCGGAAATAATCAAGATGCCTGCGGTCTTCAAACAGCCGTTCGCTGCCCGGGACGTATTTTGCCAGGACAAACGCACCGCAGCCCAGATAATGGGTAAGCCGGTCGGAATGATAACAGGGAATATCATTGAAGGCGTTAATACTCAGAGCGATCCGGGTTCCGCAGATCGCCTGCAGATACTCAATTCCTTCCACTCCGGGCCGCCCCAGGCATCCCCAAACCGTCATTCCCTTTTTATCGACGAGTTCCTGAATCAGCTTACTCCGCATGGCATCCTGACCCCCCTGCCCGTGCATGAGTTTTCCCGTAAAGAGCATTTTTGTGTGAAATGACGGGGGGACCTCGCGGGGATATTCTATGTCTCCATCACACGGATTGGGCAAAAACGCGCAATGCTCAATGCCCAGATCCTTGTAGGCTTTCAGAAAATCTCCCCCCGCGGTTGCGAGAAACCAATGGCATTCTTTCGCCAGCGGAGCGATTTTCGGGTCGATCCCTGCATACATATCGCAGTACCAGCACATCACAGGAGTACTGGGATGAGCCTGTTTAAGCCGCTGGATGGTTTCTGCATCCAGGAGTTTGAACGCCATAATCAGAATCACTTCCGGCTGATAATGCTTCGACAAGACCAGCAGCAGGTCATCCGTTTTTTCCTTGGCACACCACTGGGCGAATTTTTTGCTCCGGAACGGACTCAGCGCCAGCAGTTCATCCTTGTAGCTGAATTCCAGTACGTCATGGCCGTTGCGAACCAGTCCTTTGCTGAACTTCCGCGGGTTGTTCAGCAACTGCCGGGGATGGTCCCGCCGAAAATCCGCGATCAGCAATATTCGCATTTTTCTGGATGCCCTTCCGCCATCATGCCTTTGATTTGTTCCAGCAGTTCATCATTCACACAATCTGTCCGTTCACTAAAAATCGCCTGCAGCATGTGCTGCGCCTCATATCCATTGTCGCTGCCATGAATCCCAATAATCTCACGATCTTCCCCGTGCGTTTCATTTAACCGATCGCGGATTTCATGTTTCCAGAATACATTTCGATTTCGTACGAGCGGATACGCATTCGTTTTTTCATCGTTCTGAGCAACGGGGGCAGGATTGAAATCGTAACACAGGACGGCTTTCACGGGGCGAATCCATGTGGTTCCTCTATGTTCGATCCAGCTTCCGCCGCGGACTTTTCGCATGACCCGCTGTATCTGGGATTCCGAAAGCTCAATCCGCCGCAATATCGTAAACTTTCTTTCCAGCAGTTCATACACCCGCTCTTCCAGATGGCGATCCAGGATGTCCTCCCGAATAAAAAAGACCAGCAGATCCGGAAGTTTTTCCGCCCAGTGTTCCAGAAGAGATTTTTCATGCATCAGGAGATGGAGGTGCCACGGCGATTTGAGAGGCCATCGCTCCAGCAAATCATACGGCATGTCCCAGTCGTTTTGTTTCAAATAGTCATGCAGGCTCATCAGCGTGTAAGGGACGAGCAGCGATATATTCAGAGACTGCCCCAAGACCTGGAGTTTTTCGCCGTATTTGCGTTTTGGAGAGGGATTGGAGGCCAATTCGCAGCCGGAGGGAATCCCAGATTCCAGACCCTTATGATAGACCAGATGATAGGCCAGAGAAAAAAAATGCAGCATGGGGGACGGCACATAAAAAGCATTTTGGCGGATCTGCCTTTCCTCCAGAATCATTCGTCCAAGAATCGGGGGATAATACGGCATTCCATGATAGCTGGTTCCTCCCCGACCGGTCACGCTGAACACATCGCAAGCGACGGGGCCAGCATGATGAATCGCCACATCGGCCAAGTCTTCTGCCGATTGCCCGTCCCAATACAAATCGATGTCTTCGGCAAATTGAGCTTCCTGCCGGGGATTCCCAGGGATCTCGTCAAACCAGCGCAGGACCACATAAGAAATTCCCCGCCTGTGGAATTCGGAAAACATCTTATCGAGACGTCCGACCTTTAAGCGAATGTTCCGTTTACGCCGGCTGCGTTTGCGCCAGTCCCGCAGCATCCTCTTTTTTTTCCACCAGGCCAATAATCCGTTCACCTGTCGCACCTGCATGGGGGCTGTATCAAATCCCCAGTTTCAACTTCAGTCGATCTTCCGTACTCAACTGCTTATTATCCATCATCTGGATTATTTTAGCCACATCTTTTTCGAAAATTGCCCAGTCCATACCCGTTTTGCTTTGTTCGTGCAGTTTGGCCAGCCATGCCTGGGAATCCTCCAGTCCGGCATCGTGTTTTGCCACGCGAACAAAATGCGCCGCGTGGAGGAGGAGCTGACGGTCATCGCACAATTCCGTAAAACCGCAATATTGCCAATCGATGATCGCGGTACAACATTCCGCCGGGTTCCAAAAAATATTGAACGGAGATGGGTCGATATGGTTCACCCCCCGTTTGTACAAGTCGATGATGGCATCGATTGCATGATAGAGATGTGATTTTTCTTCTCCAGCCCAGTCCGCCAAATCTCGATACCCTTGCAGTTTTTCCATCACCACCCCGCAGCGGTTCACCAGCCCCCAAGGTCGTTCCTCAAAATAGAGATAGCACGCTGGCACCCGAAGCCCCGTTTTTTCCGCCTGAAGATTGTTGCACATTTCCGATAAAGCGTATTTCTTGTATTTGAGTTTGAATTTCAGGGCGGAAAGAGGGAACGCCTTTACAATCAGAGGCGGCTGGAAATTCTGCAACTGGTACACTTCGATTCGGCGACCTGATTTTAACAGTCCGGTATTATCATTCGCGGCTATCCGTTTGCCGCACAACTGGGAGATTAACACGCGGAAATCGAATTGCTCCCTGACTCCCTGCCGGTACCAGATCCGGAATCCGTTCCATTTCCGTACAGAACGGAATCCTTCCAACTGGCGGACTGATTTAGAGGAATACCAGTTCAAGAAAGGCCCTTTCTATAATGCGCTGCGAAGAATGTGAAGAAGCCGGGAACCAATCACGGAACTGTCAAATTCCCGCTCCACCCGTTTTCGAGCCGACTGCCCCATTTCCCTTCGAAGAGAAGGATTTTCGATCAGTCGCTTCAAAGCGTCCACCCATTCCGGATCCTTGGAAGCCAAAAATCCCGACACCCCTGTTCGGACAAGTTCCGTGTTGACTCCCACGGGGGAAGCTATGGAAGGCAGTCGCGCCGCCATGTACTGCAGAATTTTAAAACCGCACTTTCCGCGGGAATAGCGGTTGTCCGTCAGGGGAGCCAGACCGATGTCGCAAGCCGCCAGATCCTCCCCCTGCCGCTCCTGAGCCCAGGGCACTCGTTCCATCGGCATTTGGGAAAATTCCGGGAAGACATCGGAAATCACCCGAAGAATCACATTCGGATACAGACGACCGATTTCCTCCAGCGGGGACTGAATGCTGCGAAGGTAATCCAGCGTGGCCCGGCTCCCAATCCAAACCAGGCGTATTTTTCCGTCTCCATGGAATTCTTTCCCAGGCGGGTATTCCTTCACATCCAGTCCGGTTGGAAGAACGTGAACATTTCGATGGCATTGTCTCGCCTGTTCCGCCAGATATTCATTCCCCGCAAGAACCGTATCGGAAAGCCGTACCGTCCGGGCGAAGTCCAGCCGGCGAAAAATACTCCACCGGTTCGGATGCTGCTCATCAAACATTACGGCATCGTCAAAATCATAAATGATTTTCCGGCTGTAATGTCGCAGCCAAAACCGATCCCACGGATTTAATTTCTTTTTATGGAGAAACACCCCATGAAATGCGCTTGCGGCGGAAAAAAGCGTTTTCCGCTGCCAGCTTGACCGGGGAAGCGTTTCCACCCTTGCGTTAATCCCCTCGGTTCTGAAACCCTCCAGATACATTCCGATCCTCTGTCGAAAGCTTGCTCGCGCAAGATTGTTCGTTAAAACCAGCAGGTTCAACATACGATCCGATCATTCCTTTTTTGTCCGATCCGGCGAATCTTCCGCCGACAGCAGTTTCTGAACTTCCAGCGTTCGTCCCGTCAGGGCCTCGGTGAAACACACCCGCAGCGTCAGGTTTTTTGCAGAAACGGGCGGATTGATGGGAAGCTCCTGTTCCAGGAGGTAGTGGTCCGCCATCATCCCACCCCGCCATAACCGGGCCAGTTGAGCGGCATCAAATTCCCACCGGGCGATTTTCTGCTGCTCCGGAGGAGCGGACAAGTCATACAATTCCGCCAGGGCGGAACCGGCCGCTTTGATGGTATCGCCCTGGCCATCCCGGAGTTCCAGATAGATTTTAATCTGATCGGGAGTTGAATTTTGATCCGTATCGAGCAGACGGGTAAATCGCCCCAATTGCAGACGTTTTACATGCACCAGGGTATTCAGCCGATCCGGGGGAAAGCCCCGAAGAGCTTCCAATTCCGCGGAAAGCTGTTCGATCTGCCTCTGCTGCTGAGCAACGGTTTGTTCGAGCTGCTGCTGTGCGGCCTGCCGGGCGGGATCGGGGGATGGACTCTTCGCGGTTCTGCATCCGCCAAGGGACAGCAGACCGGCAAGAAGGCACCCTGCGATCTGCACGAATTTAGCCATGGCACACCGCCATCAGGATGGATTGACTGCCTGAAGATCGGGAATCTTTTCCAGGATTTTATCGGCACACCCATAGCCGACCGCCTGCTCGGCATCCAGCCAGTAGTTCCGGTCGCAATCCTTTTCCACCTGGTCGAGGGATTTTCCGGTATGCTCCGAAATAATGCGGTACAGACGATTCCGCACGCGAAGCATTTCCTCCGCTTCAATCTGTAAATCCGTGGCGGGGCCGGTAATTTGCCCGCGAATCAGGGGCTGATGCAGCAGAACGGAGGAGTTTCGAAGCACGTAGCGTTTGCCTTTTGCCCCGCCCAGCAGGAGTACGGCGCCCATGCTGGCGGCCATCCCCACGCAATAGGTGCTGACTTCGCATCGGAGAAACCGCATCGTGTCATAAATTGCCAGTCCCGCGGAAACGGATCCGCCGGGCGAATTGATGTAAAAATGGATGTCGCTCTTGGAATTCTCGTTGCTGAGAAACAATAGCTGCGCGACAATCAGATTGGCGACTTCATCCGTCACGGGACCGCCGAGGAAAATCACGCGGTCCTTGAGGAGTCGGGAATAGATATCGTACGCCCGTTCTCCCCGCCCGGTTGTCTCAATCACGATCGGTACCAGATATCCGTTCGACATGGCATGTTCTCGCTTCTGTAAAGGTTATTCCCTGGGCTTGGCTTCCTCTTCATGGTGAAGCACTTCATCGATGATTCCGTAGGTCTTGGCTTCATCCGCGGTCATATACCGATCCCGCTCGATTTCCGCCTGAATCTTGTCGGGATCCATTCCGGTATGTTTGGCGAGAATCTGATTGATGGCCCGCTTGGTTTTGATGATTTCTTCGGCCTGAATCTGGATGTCGGCCGCCTGGCCGCTCACGCCGCCCCACGGCTGATGAAGCATAATCTTGGAATTCGGCAGAGCATAGCGTTTGCCTTTGGCGCCGGCGGCAAGAATAACCGCCCCGCCGCTGGCAGCGTGGCCGATGCAATAGGTGCAGATATCGGAACTTAGAAACTGCATGGTATCATAGATCGCCATGGTGTCATCGACGCTGCCGCCGGGACAGTTGATATAGAGGTGAATATCGCTGCCGCGTTTGAGATTATCCAGATACAGCATGGATTTGATGATTACCGAACAGATGGTGCCCTGACTGGTCAGATACGAGGGATCCAGTGGCATATCCAGAAAAATGATGCGGTTTTCCAGAAGCATTTCATTGAGCCCCATCTCGCGGGTCCGCTGATACCCCGAGGGGCTGGACATGAGCATCTGCCGGATCAATTCAGGTCTGTGAGGTAGCATAATCGTTCCTTGCTCCAAGGTTCCGTTTCAAATCCGCGGCTGCCGAAATTATTCCCCCGCCGGAGGCTTTCGATTCACCTGCTTGCGGGATGCGGCTTTTTTCGGTTTTGCCTCGTCGGCCTGGGATTCCTCCGGCATGGCCGCATTGCTGGTATCATCGTCATTTTTGGCGGCTTTTTTCGCGGTTTTTGGGGATTTTGCCTCTTTTTTATCCGATTTTTCTTCTTTTTTCCTGGCCGGGGCATCAACCACTTCGGCCATCTCCAGAATCTTTTCGACCGCCTTGTCATGGCGAATCTGGTCCCGCAGAGCCTCCAGCCGCCCTTCCCGCTGCATTTCATCGCGGACTTTTTCCGGCCGTCGGCCGTAATTCATCGCGATCTGAGCGACCCACATATTCAGCTCGCCGTCGGCAACCTGAATTTCCAGCTTATCGGCGACCTTGTCCATGACGAAACTCATCTTCAAATCCCGGGCGGATTCAGCACTGGCGGACGCCTTGAGTTTCTCCAGATTTTCATGAATCCGGTCCTGCGGAATGCCCTTTTCGAGCAGTTCATAGTACCGGTGAGCCAGCATGCGGGCCGCATGGCGAGCCGCGACGCCCGCGGGCAGGTCGAACTGGATTTCTTTCTCCAGATAATCATAAATCTGCTGTTTCATCAGATTGCGGGATTCGCGGTCGGCGCGGTCTTCCAGATTCTCGCGAATCCGTTTCCGCAGGTCTTCCTTGTCATCCACGCCCAGCGATTTGAAGAATTCCTCATTCAGCTCCGCCGGGATCAGCCGGTCAAAGGATTTGGCTTCGATAGTAAAATCAGCCTTTTTGCCGCGGTACGCTTCTTTGGGATGCGTATCCGGCACGGTTGCCGAGCAGGTTCGGGTCTGGCCGACCTTGATGCCCTTGAGGACCTCGCCCATATTTTCGACCAGGATGCCCATCACGGCGGTGGAACCCACGCGAACGGGCATACCCTGACGGGTTTCCGGCTCTTCGACGCCTTCGATTTTCACAGTTACATCGGCGATGACCAGATCATCATCCTTTGCCGCGCCCTCGTCCAGATGCTCCATTCGTCCCAGACGGCGGCACAGCATCTCCAATTCGGTATCCAGCCGCTCTTCGGTCACTTCGAAAACTTCCTTCTCGACCTTGATCCCTTCCAGCTTGGGAAGCTCAAACTGGGGCTTTACCTCCACTTCATATTCAAACTTCATATCGCCCTGTTCGGGCATCTTGACATCGTCAATCTTGAAGTCCGGTTCGCCGAGAATCTCGAAATCCTGGCCCTCTTCCATCTGCTGGAGCGCCTGGGCGATCAGCCGGATCTTGGTCTGGTCGGAAATATCCTCGCCGAAGCGTTTTTCGACGAGCCGCCGCGGCGCCCGGCCCTTGCGGAAACCCGGAATCACCGACGACTTCATCAATTCCTTGTACTGACTGTCCAGTTCCTTGTCGATCTGCGACCGGGGGATTTCCACGATCACCTTTTTCTTCCAGGCGCCGGAATCCTCGATCTTAATCGAGCAATCGATTTTATCCTTCTGTTCCTCACCCGCTGCGTTCATCACATCCTGCTCTGCCATACAAGTCTCCAATCCAGTAAAATAAAACAGGCCGAGAATAGTCATCTCCAGGCCGAGCGTCTGATCCCGGCCGGACATTGCTATCCTCAGCCTTGCGACGCGACCACGACCAACGCCGGCCTGCCGCTGTACCCCTTCGGGATACTCAGGCCGATACCTCGTTGCCGCTATACAGCGGGTGATGAGACTTGAACTCACGACATTCACGTTGGCAACGTGACGCTCTAC
>CAZOTP010000075.1:0-12683 GCA_964582655.1 uncultured Pirellulales bacterium
TCGTCCCGCGGGCGGCGGGGGTCGCGGGGGAATGGGAGGCGGCCGCGGCGGCGGAGGGCGCGGAGGAAGACGGTAATTCTAGTAACGGAAACCCATTCAAAACTTAAACCTATGCAGGAAGGATATATGAATATGCAGTTGCAAATACACTTTAACAAATCGAAAATGGGGTACTGCTCAAGGATGGTTATCACTGTATTGACAATTACGGCTTTGGCCAGATTGTCTTCCGCCGCTACCGAACCCAAAGGGTTTACGACTCCGGAAGAAGCCGTGAATGCCTTTCTCCAGGCGTTGAAAGACAACAACAATCAGGAATTGCTGGTTATCTTCGGCAGCGAGGCGGAAGAATTGATCCATTCGGGCGACGAGGTCGCCGACCAGCAGAGGCGGGCGATGTTTCTGAAAATGTATGAGGAACAGCACAACATCGCTCCGGAAGGCGACAAACAAATTCTGATTGTGGGCAAAAACGAGTGGCCCTTCCCGATTCCGCTGATTTTGCAGGAGGGGAAGTATGTGTTTGATACGGCGGCCGGGGAGGAAGAGATACTCAATCGCCGCATCGGGAGGAACGAGCTGGATGTGATCCAGGTGATGCTCGCCGTCACGGATGCCCAGCGGGAATACGCGATGAAGGATCGGGACGGGGACGGGATTCTGGAATACGCGCAGGTGTTCAAGAGTGATCCGGGCAAGAAAAACGGGCTGTACTGGGATACGAAGGAAGGCGAACCGCTCAGCCCGCTGGGGGATTTCGTTGCCCGGGCCCGAGAGGAAGGGTATTTCGGACAGGATGCGACGGCGGCGCCTCCGCCCTATCATGGCTATTACTACCGGATTCTGTCGGCTCAAGGGCCTGATGCGTCCGGCGGTGCGTTTGAATACGTCGTGAATGGAAACATGATCGGGGGTTTTGCGGTCGTTGCCTATCCGGCCGAGTATGGAAACTCGGGCGTGATGACGTTTCTTGTAAACCACCTCGGGACGGTGTATCAAAAAGATCTGGGAGAGAATACCGAACAAAACGCCAAGATTATGACGACATTCAATCCCGATACAAGCTGGACGAAAGTTGATTGATTATAGTATAGAATCTATTCCCTGGAACAAAGACACCTCATTCATTTCAAAACGTCCTCGACAGGATTCTCTTTGGAGGCCCTGCGCTTCGCTTCGGGTCGAACCTGGCAAGGCGTCTGCTATGCGCAGCCGCACAGGTTCGAATCCTGATAGTGCCTAAAAATTCATATATTTGTTGGGAGAAAAAGACCTTCTTTACTGTAACGTCCTCGACAGGATTCGAACCTGTAACCTTCGGCTCCGGAGGCCGACGCGCTATCCAATTGTGCCACGAGGACTCAAAGGGCTGCATCCGCACCGCAAGGCGAAGCAATCCAGCCCGATAGGCGTATTGTATCGGGCGAGTGAAAAATAGCAACGGGATTTTAGGGAGAAATGAAAGGGCCGGACGAAAGGGTCCGGCCCGCGAATTGCAATCTTAAGTTATTATAATGCTGGCAGTTACACTCGTTTCGGCATTTCGAAGCCTTTGGCGTATTCCCGAAGGAGCATGGCGTTGGCCTGCTGATCCTCGTGGAAGCGTTCGGATTTGGAATCGAAGTGAACGGGGCGACGGAGTCGGTAGGAGATGTTGGCCAGATGCGGGATGATGCAGGAGAGGTGCCCCTGTTCGATGTCGCAGTGGAGGTCTTCGCGGCGGCCGGTGCGGAGTGCGGCGATAAAGTTTTCCATATGTTCGGCGCCGCCCGCGCCGGCGAGGTCCATGCGGCTGTGGGTCTCTTTTTCATTGCCGGCGGAGGAGGGGCCGGGTTCGTTCTTGCGGCCGAAGAAGGATTTCCATTCGCCGTCGTTGATGATCATCCAGCCCTTGCTGCCATAGAAGAGGTTGCCCATGAGGACTTCATCCTCGGAGTTGGTGTAGGCGCCTCGGACTTCGCATGTCATGAGGGTGCCGTCGTCGAATTCGTAGTTGGCGATCTGGGTGTTGGGGGTTTCCTGGTCGGAATCAAAGGCGAAATAGCCTCCGGAGCAGAAGGTTTTCACGGGGAGACAGGGCTTGTTGAGCCCCCAGCGGGCGATGTCGAGATCGTGCGGGGCGTTATTGCCGATGTCGCCGTTGCCATAGTCCCAGAACCAGTGCCAGTTGTAGTGGAAGCGGTTGTGGTTGAACTGGCGTTTGGGGGCCGGGCCGAGCCAGAGATCATAGTGGACCCTGCTGAGGTAGTCGCTGTCGTAGGCGGGGCCTTTCTTGCCGTGGATGAAGTAATCGTATTCCTCGCCCGGGGGGGCGGGGCCGTCGGGGCAGCGGCCGATGGATTCACGGGGCTTGAAGCAGAGGACGCGGGCCATATAGACCTCGCCAATGCCGCCCTGATGGAGGAACTGGATTCCCTGTCGGACTTTGGGGTTGCTGCGGTTCTGGAAGCCGACCTGAACGATTCGGTTGTACTTTTGAGCGGCTTCGATGACGCGGCGGCCTTCGAGGATTTCGTGGGAGCAGGGTTTTTCGAGATAGACGTGTTTGCCGGCCTGTAAAGCCCAGACGGCGGCGAGGGCATGCCAATGGTTGGGGGTGGCGATGACGACGGCGTCGATATCTTTGTCGTCGAAGACGCGGCGCATATCATATTCGGTCTGGGGATCGTGGCCCTGGATTTTATTGACCAGTTTAACGCCGGCGGGGAAGAGATTCTCATCGATATCGCAGAGGGTTTTGATGTGTACGCCTGGGATTTTTGCAAACACTTCGGTGAGCCGTTTGCCACGGCTGCGAATGCCGATGACGGCGAGGTTGACACGTTCGTTGGCGTCGATGACACGGGCGGCGAGGGGAGCGGTTTTGAGGTTGTCTGCCGCACAGGAAACCAATGAGGTGGCCGCACAGAGAGCGGCGGCGGCCTGTGAACTTCGATTGAGGAATTCGCGGCGGGTACAGGATTTGTTGTCCGACATGTGTCTTTCTCCTACAAAAAAGGCGTTCGGCCAATAACCGGCAATGGAGAGAACCGGGCAAGAGCCGCAGGACTCTCCAAGGGAGCATGGTAATCCATTGTCAGAAAAAGATCAACCCTTATTGCAAAATGCGATCGTGGAGAGAAATACAGAGGGGAGACTGCCCGAAATCAATATTTTTTGCGGAAGGGATCGTAGGCGTGACCGGCCCACTGGACGCCTGCGTTGTTGGAGAATTCGAGCATGTTCAACCGAACGCCATGGGCGAAAATGGCGATGACCGCCAATCCCATGTTGAGGGCATGGCCAAACAGGAGAACGGGTACGGCGGCGAACCAGGTGGCGGACTCGGCGAGGGTGGAAGCCAGTCCGTTGAAGGCGGAGGCGATGTAATAGCTGGCCAGACCGACAGCCATCAGACGGATATAGCTGAGGGTATCGCCAAAGGTGCCCAGGGCAGGCAGAAGGTTGGAGGCGATTCCGCCGCCGATTCGCTTAATCGGGTTTGGATTGGGGGCAGAAAAGAGGATGACCATCACACCGCCGACAAGAAGTCCGGAGGTTGCAGCCGATACGGGGACCGGAAGCTGGGCAGCGCCGAAGAACAGCAGCCAGATGATGCCGAGCATGGCCCAGAGAAAGATGCACCAGCCGAATTCCGCGAGGGCACGGAGATCGGGGAGCATGGAGACGCCGCGGAATAAATGGGCGAGTGTCAGATGGATGCAGCCGAAGAGGAAGCTGATTTTGATGAGCAATTCCCGGGCCTTTTCGGAATCCGCGTTCCAGAGCGGCGCCGTGGCGATTATCGCGTTGCCGGCGAAGGCCCAACCTCCCGTTGCTTTCTGCATGGCGGCGATATCAGGAACTTTTTCGGTGCCGGAGGACTGCACATAGCCGCCGGCGATGGCCATGGATTCGGGGGTCAGGCCAAAATAGCTGCCGGAGAGCACGCCCCAGACCAGGGCAACCGCTCCCATGACCATGAGAAGCTGGGTGCCGACAGCGCCGACTTTGGCGGAGAGTTTTCGATAGAACAGCAGAGGAGGCAGGAGAAACACCAGGCCATAGCAGGCGTCGCCAATGAGCATGGCGGCGAAAATCGGGAAGGAGATCATGAAAAAGGGAGACAAATCCAGCTCACGATAGCCCGGCAGGGTGCCGAGGATGTCAAAGAGACCTTTGATGGGTTTGGCCCATTTGAGATACTCGATGAGGGTGGGCGGATCATCCTGCGGATCGGGCTCTTGCTCCAAAACAGCGGCAACTATTCCCCGGGCGGCCAGATCCTGCCGGAGGGTCTTGCTCTTTGGCAGCGGGACCCATCCCTGAACGGCGGAGAGATTGTCGCCCTTCAGAGCGCTTCGTTTGGCGGCGGTGAATTCGGCTTCATTGTGAAGATCGATAAGATGGGAATCCATGTCATGGACCCGATGGGCCAGTTCGGCCAACCGCTGGTTGTTGTGTTTGAGCGTATCATCGAGACGTTTGGCGACGGATCGCAGTTTGGGACGATCTTCGTGGGGCCAATCGAGTTTTTCGGCCTCTTTGGGAAGAGTCACCGAAGGGCCGCGATTGGCGACGGCGGCCAGAACCCGATGGCCGGGATAATGCCGAAGGACATGGACGCAATCGGCCTGGATTTCCGGGAGTTTTTCCTGCGGGAGGGTGTAAAAATCGATCACCAATCCCCTGTTCTGCAATTCTTTGAGCTGATCGAGACGAACCTCTCCCCAGAGGGACAATTGCTCCATCCGCTGATGAATGGTGTTCAGGCGGCTGGAAATTTCGACGGCTTCGCGATGGAGGCGAATCGCTTCGGCGGCTGCGCGTTCCACGGGGATATCCGGCCGGGCGCCCTGGGGGGCAAACGCGCCCAGAATCTGACGGGCCCGTTCGAGCTCATCGATGGCTTTGAGAATTTTTTCCTCGGGGACCGCTTTGGCCGGATCGACCGGCGTCAGATGCAGCACGGCCAGATCGCGCAGAGCTTCATGCAACGATACCTCATCCTGCGTGCGGACGGCAATATAGACTTTTTGCATTTTTACTATCATGATAAGGCCCCTTCGGGGGATTGTTTCTGGCGTTCGCGCCCATCCTGACCGGCGCCTTCGGACAATTTGGATTTGGCGATTTTCGCGCGGCCGACGGCGGCGGTCATTTCGTCGCCGAGTTTGATCCGGATGACGCGGATGGCTTCTTTGGCTTCGGGAATTTTGACTTTTTCGAAGAGGTTCACCCGCTGGCTGAGTTTGGTCAGTTCCTTCTGCAGGAGCTGGTACTGCCGGTCCAGGATGTCGAGCTTCACTTCGCATCGTCGAATGGCCCGAAGGTCGCCCAGGGCGCGATCGACCCAGGCGGGCGTGGCGAAGAGACTGTACGTCGGGGCGGAAAAAACCGCTTCCTGAAAGACGGGCAGGTTGACGCCAGCGACGTTGGTGGTGGTGGTTTTCACATCCACGGGTTTGGCCAGTTCGGGGATGTTCAGGCCGGAGATGTCATGGAGAATCGCCTGATACGGGGTAAAAGCGGCCTGGGCCTGTTCGACCAGGAGCTTGGTCGCCTGGCGATCCTTGAGCAGTTGCCGCATCGCAATCTGGAGCTGCTGCTGTTTGAGCTTGAGCATGGGAAGATAGCGGTTAAAACGCCCCATCGCGTCGCGATAACGTTTTAATTCCGGCCGTGTCTGTTTAATCTTCTTTGCCATAGGATTTCAAATTCAAATTGCAGAACGAATCGTCTTTGTCAAGCATCGTCCGCCAAGGATCTCAGGTCAGGGATTTGGGCCAGTGTTTTTCGAGGATGCTTCTACGAATCCCCGTTTCGGCGGGTTCGAAGCACTCCGCGAGAATCGCCCAGCAGCGGTCCAGAGCTTCGAAGAGCGGAATGTTCACGGAAAGGTCCATGATTTTCTCCTCGAAGAGGTCGCCGTAGCGGAGGAGTTTCTTGTCCCATTCGGACATTTCGAATCCCATGTTTCGTTTTTCGCGGCTTTCGCGGCAGGTGGCGTACAGCTGGATGCAGGCGTCCATGATCGCGCGGTGATCGTCGCGGGATTTTCCGTTGACCTGCTGTTTGAGGCGGGAAAGCGAACCGAACGGCTCGATGCGGCCATTGCGGAGGTAGAACTGCCCTTCGGTGATGTAGCCGGTATTGTCGGGCACGGGGTGGGTAACGTCGTCGCCGGGCATGGTGACGCACGCCAGCACGGTCATGGAGCCGGCTTGGTCGAAATCGACGGCTTTTTCATACCGGCGGGCGAGCTGGGTGTACAAGTCGCCGGGGTAGCCCCGGTTGGAGGGAATCTGTTCGAGAATAATGGAAATTTCCTTGAGGGCGTCAGAAAACGCGGTCATATCGGTCAGGAGGACCAGCACGCGTTTCTTCTGCAGGGCGAATTTTTCCCCCAGCGCCAGGCAGAGATCGGGAACCAGGAGGCATTCCACGGCGGGGTCGGCGGCGGTGTTGATGAACATGATGGTTCGGCCCAGCACGCCGCCCTGCTCGAAGGTGTTTCGGAATTTCAGATAATCGTCATGCCGGAGGCCCATGCCGCCGAGGATGATGATGTCGGCGTTGGCCTGCAGGCCGACGCGGGCGAGCACTTCATTGTAAGGTTCGCCGGCGACGGAGAAAATCGGCAGTTTCTGGGATTCGACCAGCGAGTTGAAGATATCGATCATGGGGATGCCGGTCTGCACCATTTTGTCGGGCATGCGGCGGCAGACGGGATTCACCGTGGGCGAGCCGATGGAAATCATTTCCGCTTCGACGGGCGGTCTGCCATCGCGGGGACGGCCTGCGCCGTCGAAGATGCGGCCGAGCATATCGCTGCTGAAGGGAATCTGCATCGGCCGGTTGAGGAAGCGGACACGGTCGCCGGTGGAGACGCCCTGCGTGCCGGCAAAGACCTGAAGACTGACCTGATCGCTTTCGATTCGGATCACCTGCGCGAGGGATTCGGAATTGCGGGTGGTAATCACCGCCAATTCATCGTACCCGACATCCGTTGCGGTTACGGTCACCACGTTGCCGGCAATGCGGGTGATTTCATCATAAAACTTTCTCATGCTGATTTTCCTTTACTCGCCAAAAACGCATCAATGTCCTTGAGTATCTTTTTGTATTCGTCGCCATCGAGAGGGGCGTAGTTCCAGTTTCGGAACAGGTCCTGGACTTTGACGATGACGTTTCGAGCCTCTTCCTTTTTGGTAAACCCGAACTCGGTTTCCAGGACCTCCAGGACTTTGTCAAACACGAACGCCTGCCGGTTGGAGGGCGTGGCGGCATCGACTTCATCGAAGGCGTTCTGCTGGAGATAGACGTTGTCGAAGAAATCGGCTTTCATGGCGATGGTGAAATCCTCGATGGACGTACCTTCCTCGCCGACGACGGTCATCATCTGCTGCACTTCGTTTCCGCGATGCAGGATTTCCCGGGCGCGCATGACTTTTTCGGAATCGATGATGCCGGTGTATTTGCTCCAGGAATCCAGAGGGTCGATAGCCGGGTAGCGGCGAGCGTCGCTTCGGGCGCGGGAGAGGCCGTGGAAAGCGCCGACGACTTTCAGGGTCGCCTGGGTGACCGGTTCTTCGAAGTTTCCGCCGGCGGGGCTGACGGTGCCGCCAATGGTGAGGGTTCCCACGGTGCCATCGACCAGTTCCAGGGCGCCGGCTCGTTCATAGAAGGAGGCGATCCGGCTTTCGAGATAGGCGGGAAAGGCTTCCTCGCCGGGAATTTCCTCCAGACGTCCGGACAGTTCCCGCATGGCCTGCGCCCAGCGGGAGGTGGAATCAGCCAGCAGGAGGACGTTGAGTCCCATCTGTCGATAATATTCGCCGAGCGTGGCGGCGGTATAGACCGACGCTTCACGGGCCGCGACAGGCATCGCGGAGGTGTTGCAGATAATAATCGTACGCTCCATAAGAGCGCGGCCGGTGCGGGGGTCTTTCAATTCGGGGAAATCGCGAAGGGTTTCGACGACTTCGCCGGCACGTTCGCCGCAGGCGGCAATAATCACGACATCGATTTCCGCGTAGCGGGAGGTAATCTGCTGCAGCACGGTTTTTCCGGCGCCGAAGGGTCCGGGGATGCAATAGGTCCCGCCCCGGACGACGGGGAACATGGAATCGATAATGCGCACGCGCGTAACCATCGGATCGGTTGGCATCAGGCGGCGTTTGGAGACATTCAGGGGGACTTTCACGGGCCAGTTCTGTTCCATCGTAACCGTATGTTTCTGGCCTTCACTGTCCACCAGCACGGCAATCTGCTGATCGACGGTGTATTCCCCGGCGGGAGCAACCTGTTCCACTTTGCACTGTCCGCTGAGGCGGAACGGGACGAAAATTTTATGGGTAAAAATGCCTTCGGGAACGGTTCCGATCCACTGTCCGGCCTGAATGGGATCGCCGGCTTTGACGGTGGGAGTAAACGCCCATTTGATATCGGTGCGAAGACCGTGGACGTAATTTCCCGGTTCGAGGAAAAAACCGACTTTTTCCGCGACGCGGGGCAGCGGATTCTGCAGCCCGTCGAAAATCTGCCCCAGCAGGCCCGGTCCGAGGACCACGGAAAGCATTTCATCCTTGAATTCAATGGGATTGCCGACCTTCAGTCCGCGGGTTTCCTCAAAGACCTGCAAATCGGCCAGCCGTCCCCGCACGCGAATGACTTCGCTGAGCAGGCGGGCGCCGTCCGAACGGACGCAGTATCCGATGGAATTCTGGATGACATGTCCCTGAATTTCCGCTATCACCAAGTTGCCGTAAACGGCTACAATCTTTCCGTTCACTTGCGTTTCCTTTCCTGATTAGACCTGACTTTGCCTTGCTTTTTCGGAGGATTCGCCGCCGGATTCGGCCTGCCCCAGACGATACCACCGCTGCAAAATCATTAATTTCAGCGCATAGACGACCAGTTCGTCGGTTTCGAACGAGAACCATTGATCGTGATCGGTGAGCCACTGCCAGCGTGCCCGATCGAGCACACGAAGCCCCAGCAGGGGATTGGCCGCCGCGGCCCATTCCTGAACCAGAGCATCGAATTCCTCGGGGTCTTCGGACAATTCCGGAGCGACAATGTAATCGGCGGCTTCCAGCTCCAGGGCCTTGGCGCGGGCCATGGCAATCGCATTGCGCAGGCCGACTTCCTGCCGGATCCATTCCTGCAGGGCGGCGCTTCGATGGCGCCGGGCCTGGCGTTCGGCAAAGCGATAATAGGACTCCCAAAGGACATCTTCGGGGGCTTTTCGAAGGGTTTGCTCCGCCTCGGACAACAGGTAGTCCGGGAGAGGTTCTTCATCCCGCAACTGTTCGCGGGTCAATACCGTCAGATAAAATTCCTGAATGGCTTTCGTATGCCAGGCCTGGCGCTGAAGGAGATCATCGCCCAGGAAAATCGTCCGCAGCAGAGCGACGGCCGCCGGATTCGGCTCGACGATATCCAGCATTTCCAGCGGCAGCAGAGGCGGTGCGCCGCCCAGATCCCCCAATCCCGGCAGCGCCGTCAGGATATAACAATTGACACCTTTCATGGGACCTCGATTGCGCGATTGATTATTGGGCTTTCTTCATGGCCTGATCCAGGATTTCGCGGAGCCTGGGGCCCACCATTTCGGCTAGAGCGGCTACCACGGAATCCTCGGACACTTCCACGGTGGCGCCGCCGACGATGGTGAATTCAAAACCGGCTTTTCTGAGATTGCCTTTGAGGTCGAGTCGCGCCGACTTGCCTTCAACGGCCTGGCGGATTTCGCCAATCGCCCAGGCGACCAGTTTCTGATGCATTTCAGGCTTCAGATTGATCTTGATTTCCGGCTTGTGAGCGATATCCGCCTTGACGTATTCCATCACCATCTCATGGAGGAGTTTGGAGAGAAACTCGGAATTCTGCAGGGGTTCCTGCACGGGGGCGGCAAGGATGACCTCGATCCCCGCGGCGATAGAGCGGCGGAGTTTTTTAACCGCATCGCGAACCGCCAGCTCCATTTCCGTTTTGGATTTGGCCAGGCTGGAATCGGCTTCTTTTTTGGCGGCGGAAACGATCTTCTCCGCCTCCGCTTTGGCCTGCTGAACAATCTGCTCGGCCTGTTTTTGGGCCTGCGCGATGATTTTATCGGCTTCGGCCTGCCCGGCCTGAACTCCATCAGCCTGAAGCTTTGATACAAATTCTTCGATTGTTGACGCCATAACTGGATCCTCTGCCGCACACGGATTGCAATTCGCTTCGCGCTGCCCGGGACACACGCCGAGCCTGCGTCTAGTTACAGTACTTATCGGGTTTTACATAGGGTTTCAATAGTTTTATCCCTTCAAAATCTCCATACATAATTTAGGCCCCGCATTGGAATCGCCGAAAGGACCTGTTCCAGGAGAAATTCCCGGCCGAGTCGGCGGCGGCCGTCACAACGTGAATTGACCTCCCTAACTCGTTAGTAAAAAAATACTTATCCGGCGAGGACAGGCTTTCCGGAAATCCGGAAAAACGAAAATATCAGTTTTGAATCACGAATTCGATGGAAGTTGCCGATAACATCCAAGTAAAATACAGTTAAGCTCTATCTCACAGTTGTGATTGGGTTTTAACGATTTAGCGGCAACCGGATACAATCCAGACGCAGGCAAGTTAAGGAGATTACGCATGGATACAACCGCCTTTTTCGGGCAGATGGGACTGGGCATTCCACTGGCGCTGGCAACGATCGGCAGTTCTCTGGGCATTGGTGTCGCTGGCCGTGCCGCCGCCGGGGCTTGGGGGAAAGAAGCCAAAGCCGGCAAACCGCTGAATTTCGCATATATCATTTTGACCGGCATGCCCCTCTCCCAGACAATCTATGCGTTCATTTTAATGCTGGTCGGCATCAAGGGAATTGTGAATGACAATCTCCCGTTCGCGGCGGAACACGCCGGGGCCATTTTCAGCATTGGCATCGCGTGCGGACTGGCGGAATTATTCAGCGCGTGGATGCAGGGCGCGATTGGCGCGGCGGCGTGCCGTGCGTTGTCGGAAGGCGAGGGCAAGGGTCTGGTCTTCATGATTATCGCGATGGGCATGGTGGAAACCGTCGGGCTGTTCGGATTTGTGTTCCTGCTGCTGGTTCTTCCCAAAGCCGCCGGAGCCTGATCGGCGCCGGATTCCATTACGAATTTCCATGGGCCGTGAGTGTTCTCACGGCCCTTTTTTTGCCTTCCGTTTCCGAACGACAAACCACGCCAGTCCCCTTCCCATCCCCCCTTTCGTCGATAAGCAAATTGACAACATCCGGAAAAGATGCGAGAATATCCCGGGCGTGACGCGATATGGCTGGAACCCTGACAATCTGGACTCGATGGAAAGCAAAGCCTCTTTTTCGCGCGCTGGAGTATCGAAATTATCGAATCTTTTTCGTGGGACAAGGGATTTCGATGGTGGGGACCTGGATGCAGCAGGTGGCGATGTGGTGGCTGGTGCATCGCCTGACGGGTTCGACGTTCTGGGTGGGCCTGGTCGGATTCATGTCGCAGATTTCCTCGCTGGTTCTTTCGCCGGTCGCGGGGGTTCTGGCGGACCGATACGACCGAAGGAAGATGCTGATTGTCACGCAAATCGCCGCGATGCTGCAGGCGTTTCTGCTGGCGGGTCTGGTTCTGGGAAACCGGGTGGAACCGTGGCATCTGCTCCCCCTGAGCTTTCTGCTGGGGGCGGCGAACTCCTTTGACATGCCGATCCGTCAGAGCTTTGTGCTGGACATGGTCGAGAAAAAGGAGAATCTGACGAGCGCGATTTCTCTGAATTCCGTGCTGATCAACAGCTCCCGGCTGATCGGCCCATCGCTGGCGGGGATTTTTCTTTCTCACGCGGGAGAAGGATTCTGCTTTTTGCTCAACGGCGTCAGCTTTCTGGCCGTCATCGGGGCGCTGCTTTCCATGAAGGTTTCAAGCCCGCCCCGACATGCGATTCCGGAAAATGTGTTCCGCGGTTTGAAAGACGGATTTTTGTACTGCCGGGGCCATGAAAAAATTCGACGGATTCTGATGCTGGTCGGCCTGATCAGTCTGGCGGCCATTCCCTACGCGGTTTTATTGCCCGCCCTTTCGTCGGAGGTTCTACAAGCCGGGCCGCGCACCTACGCCCTGTTGATGGTCGGCATAGGCGCGGGGGCCCTTCTGGGTGCGTGGTTCGTCGGGTCGCGGCCGATATCGGGACTGGAACACATTATCGCCGCGGGAGCGGTTCTGATCGGCCTGGGATTGATTGCTCTGTCATTGTCCCGCTGGGTATGGCTGTCGCTGGCGAGCATCCCTCTGGTCGGATTCGGGCTGATGACCAATCTGAGCTGCAGCAACACGATTCTTCAGGCCATCAGCGAGGATGACAAACGCGGGCGCGTGATGAGTTTTTACACCGTGGCCTTCATGGGCGTTACGCCGTTTGGAAACTTCCTCGCGGGCAGCCTGGCCAGTCATATCGGGGTGCCTGACACCCTTCTGCTGGGCGGAATCTGCTGCATTCTGGGAGGAACGGCGTTCGCCGTCCGCATCAAACAAATCCGATAATTCCACGGATCGGAAAAACGCACCCAAACCGGACAAAATATTTTCTCTTGTGAAACAACTCGAAATCATCTATTTTCCCGGAATGAAACCATTTTTGATGATTCGTACCCTGAATTCCAGAACTGCTTTCCTGATTGTCCCTCAAAGCCGCGAGCGACGATTCTCACC
>CAZOTP010000076.1:0-12556 GCA_964582655.1 uncultured Pirellulales bacterium
ACCTATACACCACTAGCTCAATTGGCAGAGCAGCTGACTCTTAATCAGCGGGTTTCAGGTTCAAGTCCTGAGTGGTGTATTTTCTTTTCACAAGGGTTCTTGCGCCAAACGGGGCCAGACAGGGGATCTCCCTATCAGAAATACTCTGTTGCAGATTCGAGTTCAGCCTTCCCCAGCGGTTATTTTCCACCGTCTTTGCCAATCGCCTGATCGACAATCAACTGGCTGATGCGAGCACTGGGCAAATTTAATGCGCCAAACGCTTCCGCGGCAAGATTTCTTAATTGCTTGTCCGCCTGGCCGGATGTGATCAGGGCATACAATCCATCAATCTGTTCGGTGGAGAGCAAATTCCCGAATTCCTTGGCGGACCACGCTAATTCACGCAGGGCCAGAAGGCGGATTTCTAGCGGAATCTCGGATTTCAAAACAAAGTCCGCAATCGCCCTCTGGGCATCCATCGAATCCAGACGGGCAAGAATTTGCAGCGAATGGTTCTGGATTTCCGGGCGAGAATCGTAAATGGCTTTTAAAAGAACCGATTCGGCAGGCTTGAGAAGAAGTACCGAATCCCTCGCCAACACGTTTTGCAGTAAGACCGACGATGCCTTTACGGCATACGGATCCGCCAGCGCCTGATCAAATTCCTTCGCCTGATTCCGCTTCAAAATCGTTTGCTTGGCTTGGAGAATATCTTCCATGGTGCTGTTTTCCAGAATGGCTTCCATAAACGAATACTTCGGCTGCAGCGAGCGCGTTTTCTCCAGATTCACCGGCTGCGACAGAACCACAACCGGACAGAACGCAAGCCGCGGATCGTTCTTCAAAAGATCCAGGGACTGCTCGATTCCCGGCATGGAAATGGCATCGGAAAGCAGAATCAAATCCACGCTGGGCAGGCGGCTGGAATTCTGAACCGCCACAGCCAGATTGGTCTCACCGACGATGTCCTTGTATCCGCCGGCCTGGCGAAGCTGGTCCGACATGCGGTTGATTCGTTCCTGATCGGGATCCGACAGAAGAGCGTGCATTTCCCCTTTTTGCTGAAGCGCCTCGGCTAAAATAGGCACAATCATCTCGCTGTGCTGGAAGGGTTTTCGGGGGAGCGCTCCGCCAATCGCCAGAGCCGCACTGAACCGGACTTGACGATCCGCAAACTGAAGAGATTCAATCAGAGGCTGTCGGGTTCCGAGCTGATAGAGGAGTGACTGCTGCCCGGAGTTGCGCTCGAGTACCAGAATGGCCGAAAGAGCAACCGCCCGATTCTGGTCGGCCAGCGCTCGCGACAGCACCTGATGGAGATATTCCGGTCCGGCCGTCAGCGCATACGTCGAAGCGTCGGCATGATTCTCCCCAAAATAGTTCGGCTGCGCATACCCTTCCGCTTCCAGCCGGAAAAAGCTCGACAGCCACAGCGACACCGCGGAACTGCGGCTGGGATTCAGGGCTACGGAATATTCGCAATTCCGCATGGCCATCAGCTCGTCGAACGCGCCGCGGGGAACCTGCTCCACGAACAACCCCTGATCCGGATTCCAGAACCATACATTGGCGAATTCCTGGTTTTCAGGAACCGACAAGGACGGAAGAAGATTAAAATAGTCTTCCGCCAGTTTTTCATACAATTCCGCGGCGGACAAAGCCGCATTTTTTTCATGCCGGTCAATCTGCCGGAACGCCGCCAGAGCCGCTGTTTTCAATTCCGGACTGGATTGAGGAGAATCCAAAAGCTCCTTGATGCCAGGCAGCGACGCCGGATAGCCGATTTGCGACAGTGTATCCAACACAATCAGTTGGATATTCAATTCGTTGCATTCCCGCAAAACCACCAGAAGAGGATTGACTGCCTGGCGACCCAACTGAGGCAGTGCCCAGCGGATATTCGCCAATTCCGAATTTCTCTGCGGATCACGGATCGCGGCGATCATCACGGGAACAGACCACTCTCCGGAGTCTTTCAGACGCTCCATCGCCATCATCCGGCCCCGGGTGGTTGTGGAAAGTCGCTGCACCTCATCGGCAATCCGCTTGACGTCCGTCCGCTCCAGAAAACGCCCCTGTTCAATTCGCTTGAGAATTTGGTCGGCAATCTCCCGGATGGGGCTGTCCGCCTGGAGCGTGGTCAGATTACGATAGCTGTCGGCATATCGCTTGCTCTCGGCCAGATTCAGCAGAACTATCGGATCGGGATTGGCGTCCAGAATCGCCTGTCCGTATCCGCGGGCCAGTTCCCAGTTGCCGATCATGGTATAATGCATGAAATCATCCCATTGCTTGGCGATGGCGTCCCCGGCGGCAACTTCCTGCTGGGCGTACACCGGAAAAATCATCAGCCCGACCAAACCGACCGCCAACCATCCAAACAGAAAAACCCGCATGGTTTTCATTCCTGAAACTCCGCTCACAAGATTGCCTGTATGCCTGTATAATTCCAAATTCCGTCTCAAATCCTCTTTGAGATCGATCATTTCCAATAAAGGACTACCGAGGCTGCTCCTCCCCGGCCCGCTGCTCCAACACCCCGATTTTTTCACGGACTTCCTGCGCCATTCGGCTGTTGGGATATTCATCCACGATCTGTTTCCCGACATCCAGGGCCTTGCTCCACTTTCGCTCGGTGACAAACAGCGAAAACTGCACGCCCATGTTGTGCAGCCGGGCCCGGAATACGCCTCGCGCCGACTCTTCCAGGGCCGCCGCTTCCGTCGGAGTCAGATACGCATCCAGACGCTTGAGAAGCTCCACCCCCTGATCCACATCATTGTTCTGAATCGCCTTGTCCCATTTGTCCAGAAGCTCCCGTTTATACTCCTCCCGCTTCTGGGCCGTTTTCCCGACCAGCGACTTCACCTGCTCGTTGTTTCGATACAGCCGAATCAGAGCATCCACTTCCCGTTCCGCTTCCTCATACTGATGAATCAGCCACAGCGATTCGATATGCTTGATCGTGGAATCAATTTTTTCCTGCATGTTGGCGCTGCGGTACCGCAGCATTTCCTGACGAAGCTCCGCGGCCTGCTGCGCCCCGCCGAATTTGCCGGCCAGCTCGCCGATAAGACGCTCGGCGGATTCCCACTGCTCCATCCGGATATCCTGCTGGATCGCCGCTTCGAGCACCATCCGATCCTTTTCCCGAAAAGCGACCGATTTGATCGCGTCGCTGAGCAGAAGGTTCTCGCCAATATGGGTCAACAGCGCTTCGCTCTGGGTTTGTCCGGAAAGAATCTTGCGAAGATCATTCACCATCGAAAGGGTGTCGGACTGAATCCGGAACAGATATACCACGATTAAAATCGACGTCATCGCTCCGGCCAGGAGCAGAAAAAATTCCCCCAGATATAACAGGGGCCGTATCCAGACGGTCTGCTCTTTGGCAATTCCCCACTCCGTCATCAGGACCAAACTGCCGCACACCGCCAGACATACTACGGCAAGAATCCAAAAAGCCGCCGAAAGCTGCAACGCGCTGCGACCTGACTTTTTCACATTGGCCATTCGCTATCTCCTGGACCGACACCAGATTATCTTGCTTTCAAGAACGACATCAGATGACGGGATTTTATGCCATCCGGCGTTCACGGTCAAAACATTATTTCCGCGGCATCCATCCATTGCCAGTCCGCCTACGCCCCCATCGCCGTGCCGGAACCGATATTCCGAAGAAGCAGATCGATTTCATTGGTGAATCCGAGATCCTGATACCAGTAATCATTCCGCTCTTCGAAATGCTGCACCATAAGATCCACCTCTATGCTGTTGTAGTTCATGATATTATCCGGTTCCGCTACGTTCACTTCGGTGGCGTGTTCCAGCCCCAGAATATGACCCAGTTCATGGGCGCCGGTATTGGCCACGGCATTGATGGCCTGCTCAATCCGGACACTGGAGTCTGCATCCATAAATTTCAGGTAATCCCGGGCAATTTCCTCCGTGAGTACAACCGCTTTATCCGTCCGGTTCGCATTGTCCCGATCCACGCTCTCCGCCAGGCCCAGCAAGCCCGTATCCAGTGTCCCGCCGAAAATAACGGTGGAATAAACCTTCCCTTGCGCCGGCTTGGTCAGCGTAAACTGGATTTCGTTCGGCCCCAGCCCCGCTTCACGGTAATATTGCTCAATCCGGTTCAGAACCTGCTGCTTGAACCATTCCCGGCTGGTATTATCCTTGCCCGTGATCCCCAGCTTGAAATCGGTGAGATCGAACGCCGGGCGGGCAATCGTGGAAGCCGGATATCCATCATCTTCATAGAGATATTCCGCCGATGCGCCGTCAAACGCCAGCCAGACCAGTTGGGAAGGCGGTGCCGCCACGGTTTCCGGCACCGTGGTGGTTATCGTCAATACATACGGCGTCTCATGGTTCAGATACGTGTCGCCCCGAACGGAAGCTCCGGATACGACCACATAATAGGTGGCCACACCATCCTGATTCGGATCGATCGTCACCGAGGAATGATTCGGCATGGTAAAGACCGACTGAGCCGTATAAATCGGATCGGGGGCTTCCGCCGGTTCCGGCGTGGCGGCGATATTGTATTCGGAAATCGTGGTTGCACTTTCGAGGTCCCCGTTATAAAGACCCAGGGTAATATTGACATCATCGCGGCCAAACAGGGTTTCCGCGTCAATATCCAGGGTTACCTTCTGGCCCTGGTTAAGCTGAAAAGTATAAACATCGGCATCCAGATAGCAGTCCAAAGAGGCCTGGATCACAACCTTGCTGGCCTGACCCGGAACCAGAAGAGTCCCGCTTACCTCAATGGGATATTTCGTATCCAACCGGCTGGGATTATTTCGATCCACGGCGCGATACAGATTCGGATTGTCCGCATCGACGGTCAGATCGGTGGAATCCGGCCCCAGATCCACCGGAGAATTCGAGGGAGCCACCGGATCGTACAGAATCCCGCTGTCCGTGGTCGTTATGCCGAAATCGCTGTTTCCATCGTTGAAAACCAGGATGCTGGCATGGTACGAAACCGCAGGCCCCGCCGTGCTGGATATGCTCGTATAGTACTGATAGGCGGAGTTCCACACGCTCCACCACTCTTCGGGGGCCCCGACCGTCAGTAGATAATCTCCGTCATCGGGAATCCAGCTGCTCAGCGTCGCCTCGCCCGTGCCGCTGGAAGAATCCACAAACGTAATCTTCGTGCCCACGGTGGGATTGAGCGTTTCCGATGTCGCGCCGAAGAAAATCGTCAGATTCCCGTCATCATTGCTTCCAACGATGCGAATGGTCATGGAATCTTCACTGAACGTTTCCACTGTAACGCCCACCTGATCGCTGAATTGAATGCTGCGGATGCCGCCGTTGCTCCCATTAATCCAGTCCACATCGCTGAAGGTCAGCAGCAGATCTCCCGTCGTTAAAGCCGGGTTGTAGCTGACATTAATGGTATAATATCCGCCGCGGCTGCTCACTTGGCTATTGACCGTGACGGGGCTTGTGATGGTGACATTCAGCGCGCCCGCCGTCAACGTGTTGGAATTGGTGGGATCGAAGGGATCGGACCCGGCCACGGCGAATACGTGCGTCTGCGGATCACTGATAAACACCCCGTTGTACAGCATCGAAAGATCGATCTTGTCCCCCACCGGCGTTCCCGTAACGGAATTGACGACAAATCCCTCGCTTCCCAGCGGATCATACGACAGCGACGTATAATGTCCCGCCGAAAGCATCTGATACAGTTGCATCCGCTGCGTGTCCGGATGCAGCAGCGTGCTGGTATCGATCGTCATCAGCATGTTGCGCGTGTCATCCACCGCATACAGCGTTCCTTTCGAATCAAAGTCCATTCCGGTCAGAGCGAAGGAGGAGGCTCCCGGATCGGCTAGGTTGCCGAATTCATCTTCTCCCCCCACAACCGAAGCGGCACCGAAATTCGGATTGTTGACTAGGGCGTTGCTGGCATTTCGAACCTGCACGCGCCAGTCGATGGCGACCAGGGTCTGCGTGGGCTTGTCGTACCCATAAAGAATCCCATTATCCGGATCCGACTGATTCAGCATCACGCCGCACGCCAGTTCCGTCACGTTTTCCAGACCGTACTCTACATTTAAATCATGATCCGACAACGCCATCCCCGCCATCGGATTGGCGATGGATTCAATCAGCAGCAGGGAATCCCGCTCGACTTCCACGCCGGTGGTAAAATCGCTCACATGGACAATCGCCAGCAATTCCCCGCTGGGCCCGAATTCCAGCCCCCGGATGCTGTCAAACGTGATGTCAATCGTCGGATTCGACATGGGGTAGATTATGTTGTAAATGTCGCTGAGCGTCGAACCGTGAAGGACTACGGTGTTCGGCAGGTCCGTCGGATCGGGAACGTAAATCGGACGGGCATCCATCGTTGTCGTATTCACATAGACAAACAAATCCTGGCTTCGATCGTACCCCACGGCATTATAATCCAGAAGGCTGGCCGTGGTGATATCGAACACCGTGAATGATTCCGTGGAAATCGCGAACTCCTGCAGATCGGAGACAATCGTGTCGGCGGTAAGCATGCCGGCGCTTTCCAGATCGGTCCGATTGGAATCGCCGAAAACCTTGCCGGCCTGGCTCAACTGGGGATTCTCCAACCTTACGATGTTGCCGGTTCCGGTAAAATACACATTCGCGATCCCTGAACCGCCGTTGGTATCGATGGTAATCTCGATAGCGCTGGCAAGCGTGTCCGTCAGGGCGTCATACAGCTGCCCCCAATTGACATCCACAAAATCGGCGTCGTCCGTAATAACGTCCAAAACACTCCCCTCCTCCGTATCGTTGATCCACTGAATGTCCTTGACCGTGATTTCGATAGCCCCCCGGTTTGGCGTATAGCCGATCTGGAATCCGTAATAAAAACCGGAATCCACGAACCGCTGCAACCGCGCATTTTCCGGCACCAACAGGGTTGTGGAACTGATGGTTACTCCGCCGCCCAGATTGGATGTCGTGCTTCCAAACAGATGATCCGTGGTAAATTCCATCCCGGGCGCTTCCAGCGTGATTTCCATTTCATCGCCCACCGGACTGCCGCGAAGAGGATTCCCCACCAGAATCACGCCGTTCGGCCGGGACGCCAGGCCATGATAAACCAGATCCTCCTCAATCGTCGCGGTTAATTTCTGAAGCAGGCTCGCCTGGCCGGTCAGCGGATTGACGGAGTACAAGGCGTCCATCATCAAATTATCCCCGACACCCGAAGGCTGGTCATGCAGCGCGATTAAACCGGTCCCTTCCGGATCCGCCGCCAGACCGGTGATATTCAAATCCGGATTGTCCAGATTCCCCACTTCGCTGCCCACCGCCTGCGCCACCCCGAAGGTCGCGCTCTCCGACGGATCGGAACCCAGCGTAAGCAGGGTGTTGCTCGCGCCGTCAATTCCATAGAGCGTGCCGTTCCACTCCGCCAGACCGACAATCGAACTGAAATTCGTAATCGGATTGGCGGAAACAACCACATTGGCCCTCTCCCCCTGGGCTCCTACATTGACGTCATTGCTTATCTTGTCGATCCGCACCAGACGCGGCGTGGATTGGGACTGGCCCGTGATCTGGTAACTGGCGATCGCCCAGAGCGAATCGCTGCTGTGTCCGGCCAGCGCCGCCAGTTCGACGATAATGCCCCCCTGCGCCTTGACGCCGGGGGTGCCGTTCAAATCCGCCAGATCGTTGGTCATCATGGCAATTTCGTACGTAACCGGATCTATCGTATAAAACTGCTGCCCGATATTTTCATATCCGTAAAACTGGTTCACGGCAAACGCCAGTTCATCCAGTTCCGGAGCGACCAGATCGTAGGTCAGATCCCGGTCCGGATCGGTCACCGCGTCGATCTCCCGAACGGAAAAAACCGACATCTCCCGGCCCGCTTCCTCAATCCGGAACAATTGCAGATCGAAGGTGATATCCGTATTATCCCACGACCACCAGCTCGGCCGCGACAGGGTATCTTCCGCCGTCACATTGAGAATCTGACCGGCTTTCAATCCGTTGAGCCGGACATAGTCCTTCTCGCCCAGATTGTCCGCCGCGTCGAAAAACAGGTCATCGCCCAGCTGGCTGACATACTCATACAGGCAATTTTCACAGAAAATATCGGGCGTGGGAGAAAACGCCGTCGCCACCGTGTCCCCCAGGTCCGCCACGGCGAAATAATAGGTAAAATTCCCTCCCGGCACACCGTCCCCCGTCGGAAGCTCCATTTCATAGTCGCCGTCCAGCGGAATATTCATGCGGCTGACCACCTGGGAGGCATCCATGAAAATCTGGTAGTAATTGCTGCCGTCGGGCGTGATGGAAAATCCATCCGTTTTATGAATGGATACGGTGTTGGTCGCTTCATCGAACGTGACAAACATCGTCGGCTGCGTCGAAGGAACCGCGTCGCTGCTGAGCAGGATATCATCATCTGTTCCAAACACCTGATCCAGGCCGTCCGTGGTAATCCGGATGGCGTAGCCCGCCGCGATCGTAGGATTCAAATCCGGCACGTTGAAAATGGACCCGTCGATTCCCTTGATTTCGACCGTTTTTCGAACCAGATTGCCCGAACCCCCAAACGGCTGCCGATTCGCTGTCACCGTCTGAATGGTGCCCGACGCCTCGATGGCGAACGTATCATTTGGATTGGCCGATCCGCGGGCCTCGCCCTTGATTACAACCTGGAGAATATTCGAAGCGGCATCCTGCGGAGGCGACAAAAACCGGATACAGATGGTGTTTTTATCCGCGAAATACACATCCGCGATTCGCGGCGCATCCACATCCTCGATGGACTTGTCCTGCATCATGTCGTCCGAGGTGCCGAACGCTCCATCCACCCCCGCCGTCAGACCGGCGATGATGTTGGATTCCACGAAATCCCCGCCGATGCTCACCTTCACCACATTCCCCTCCAGCGCCCGGTCGTCCCCGTCGGACAGAATTCCCCCGGCCCCGATATCCAGCCCCGACGCCAGCGTGGAATAAATCACATCTCCTTTGATTTTGACCTGAATCAGATCCCCCCCCGCCGCGACCACCGCCGTATGCAGGCGTGCGGTCGAAAACGAACGAATGTCGTGCCCCGCCCGGATCGCGCCGTTATCCCCGGTCATCCCCTTCACCGCGATGCTATGGATATCTCGATCGCTGCTTAGTACGCCGATCAGGTCGCCCGAAATCGAAACCGTTCCCAGCAGGCGGTCTTCCGCGTTCAGCGTGCCGTCGAAATCGCCCGTGACCTTCATCTTCGCGATATTGTTCGCCGTAATGTACAGTGGATTGCGCAACACATCAGACCCATCGATCAGCGTAATCTGCTGAATATCCCCCAGCACATCCACGGAACTGGCCGACACAATCGTGCTGCCAATCACGCCCAGATTCAGCCGTTCCGCGTTTCCGCGAATCACAATTTCCACGTTGCCCGCCACGCCCCCCGCCTGGACCTGCCTCACCGAACCGTCGATCTCCCCCTCGTTGGAAAAATCGTCCCCCTCCCCCACAATCCGCCCGTCCAGGGAAATCAGATACACGGAGCTGTCGTCCTGGGTGATAATCCGGCCCACATCGATGGTGTCTTTCCCTTTCGCCTGAATCTTCAACTGGGTGTGGTCCGTCGCCCCCGTCAGCTCGATCTGCCCGATATACTCGATATCGGTGCCGCTCCACGCCCACTGCACATACCCGATCCCCGGCCCGTTCATTTTCACTTCCACCACCTTGTCCCCCACCTCCTGCTGCAGCGGCTTGCCTTTCGTCACGATGACGCCGTTGGGCTGGCCCGTCGAAGGCGCGGCAATGGTCCACGCTCGGAATCCGTTCGACAGCGACAAAGGCACGGAAAATTTGGTGTTCCCGATTTTCAGCGAATCGATTTCCGTATCCGCGAATATCCCGTACGTCGTCGCGCTGACCGCCTGCGCCAGAGAATCGATTTTCACGTCCAGAATGCGGCTCTCTCCCGGCCCGGGCAGATCGCTGCCGTCGATATCCCCGAATATCGTGTTGCTGCCCGGACCGACGCCCGCCGCCGCCACGGAATTCTCCAGCTTGCCGATATGCACGGTTTTGATGTCCCCCTGCTGCGGCGCTTCGTTCGGATCGACCGCCATCCCGTCGAGCGTCAGCTCCACCGTCAGCAGCGTCGGATCAAAATTGGGGTCGGAAATCGCGCTGCTGGAAATCCCCGGATTAAACCCGGCCAGAATATAACAATCCTTCATCGCCAGGCGGATATCGACCTCTTCGATCCCGCCCCCGGCGGTCACCGTCGCGGTCACGCCTTCCGTATCGATAATCCCCATGTTGGCCGCTTGAATTCTCCCGATGGAACCGGTTACATGAACAATCCCCTCGATGCTCCCGTCCACGATCAATTCATCCAGATTCCCGTCCACCAGAATCACCCCCGACTCCGCCAGATTCCCGCCCAGGTGAATCCGCGACACATCCCCTTTCGCCACATAAATCCCGTTCACAATCGATCCGTCGATATCCACCCCGGCGATTTTCCCCTCCGTGGGATGGTCGTCGATCACAACGCCCGAGAGATCCGTAAGCAGCAAACGATGTTCCAGCGACTCGATCATCAGCGGAACCGAAAAGGACGGCGGCAACGGCGCCCGGGATCCTCGCCTGGGCTGACTGGGCATACGTCGCTTTCCCCGGAATAAACGTCTCATAGGTTCAACTCCTTGTCTCTCGGTCGTTGTTATTCCTTCATATTGTCCGGTACCGGAGTAATCGTCAGAAGGCTGCCGTCCACCACATCATACAGCGCCTGCGTCGCGTTCACATACACCAGCTTCTTGATCGCCGTCCCCGCCGTAATGCTCGCGTTCAGCGATGACGGAACATCCTTCGTCCCGTAAATCGTCAGCGAATTCAGAGTCTGGGTCACATTGATCTTCCCGTTCACATTGCCATACACGCTCACCTTCCCCAAAGTCCCGTCCACGAACAGCGAACTCTCCAGGTCCCCCTTGGCCTTCTTCGAACCCACCGTCAGGCAATCCAGATTGCCGTAGATCCCGACCTGCGACTGGAAAATCCCGAATTCGCCGGCGCACTGGATCTTTTTCACGTCCCCGCCGATGTTCGCAAGACCCACGATGTTTCCCCCCGCCTTCAGGCTTCCCAGCTCATACCCCGGCCGGCCCGGCTGGAGCACATGAGGCCCTTCCGGGTTGGCGGCGCTCACAGGCGTCGGATCCCAGTTCAAGAACAGATCCGCTAGGAAATCGCCGCCCGCCTGAATGCTCCCCACCTGACCGTCCACGCTGATCACCCCGCCCGCCAGCGTCCCGATATTGCCGCCCGCCTGAATCTTCTTCAAATCCCCGTAGGGACCCGTCACCTCAATCGTGCTGATCAGATTGCCCTTCGCGACGACCTCCTTGACCGGACCGGCCACGAACACCGCCGAACCGAGAAGATCGCCTCCGGACTTGAGCGTACCCAGTTCGCCCGCCTCGATCTCCACATCGAAAATGCTTTCCTTGGCAATCACCTGGTCCAGCGTGTTCAGCGTCAAAATGTCGGTCCGGTTGATTTGATCGGCCGTCACTTTGCCGATCTTATACGTGCTGGAAATTTCACAATCATCCAGCGCCCCCCCCCGGCCGACCGTAACCGCTTCCACAAAACGATGCGCGGTAATGACGGTATTGTGGATTCCCTCTCCCTCGGCTTTGATGGAACGGATGGTTCCCTGATTCAGCATGCGGGTGTCGATGCCGTAGAAGCGAGAATCGAAAATTCCATCCGCCCCGCCGCTCACCTGCACGGTATCGATGTTCCCCGCCCAGATCGTCGCCTCCCGAATCGCTCCGCCCTGACCGTTCACCTTCACAAGATCGATCGTCCCGGGCGCCCCGCGGTTTCCGTAGGGCAGCATAAAATCATCAAACTGGAACGTTGACGCTATGGTCGCTGGAATGGAATACGCACCCCGGACTCGCTGCCCATATCCGACAGAATCGTAACGGGCCGTATAGCCGACTATCCCCGCCCCGCCGCTGACTAAAATCTGATGGACGCTTTCCTCGGCGAATATCGGCCCGCCGATCACCCGGCCCGCCCCCGAAAGTATCGCTTTCCCCAGAGCCCCGTACACAAATCCGCCCGCCCGCGCGAATCGAACCGTGCCGGGGCTGGGAATCCCGTCGCCCAGTTCGATCGAATCCAGATCCCCATAGATAACGATCGGTCCGGTCACCCCGTCAAACTGACCCACATTTCGGCTCTTGTCGCTATTAATAATGATTTTGCCCACATCCCCGCGGACATCCACATCCCCCAGCGCCCCCGTCACTTCAATCTTTACCACGGAAACGGAGGAGATCAATCCCGTCCACTGCGTCCCGCCCGGATCCGACATTACGGTAAAATCGAACGATGCGTCACTCTCCCCGGTCTCAGTAACCACGTTCAGAGCGGCCGACCGGATGATCTGCCCCGTGCTGCTCGCCGTATAGCCCAGATTGCCGTCGATTCGCGCCAGTTCAAATTCCGCGATCGCCGTTACGTCCGTTCCGCCCCCGCCGCCGGGAATGCCTCCGGGAACTCCGCCGCC
>CAZOTP010000077.1:0-12552 GCA_964582655.1 uncultured Pirellulales bacterium
CCTACAAGAGGTAATCTGTGCCCGACCGGAGAACGAATCGAGGACCCCACCCCCAGGATGCGAAGCTATTCTCCACTCGGTTTGTGCCCCTTCTCCAACATGCGGTTCGGGATTTGAGCTGGCTTCTCACGCAGGGCTATGCGGAGCCGTCTTCAGTAAAAATCGTGGGGGATCGCTACCAGTTGACCGTCCGACAAAGACAGGCCGTTATGCGTTCAGCCTGCTCGGACCGCGACCGAAGTGTCCGTCTCCGAAAGAAAATGTCGCCTGCCCGGCTTCGGAGGCTCTCCCGCCGCGAAATCTGGCTTGACGGATACAATGTCCTGACCACCTTGGAAACCGCATTAGCCGGAGGAGTCGTTCTTCGCGGGCGTGACAGCGCCATCCGGGACATCGCCGGGGTGCATGGCACATTCCGCAAAGTCAGGCAAACCGAGCCTGCCGCAAGACTCATTGGCCAAACACTGGACAGGCTCAACCTGCGTCCTTGCCGCTGGTTTCTCGACAAACCTGTCTCCAACAGCGGACGGTTGAAGGCATTCCTGCTGGATCTGGCCAAAATGCAAGGTTGGCCATGGTCGGTGGAACTGGAGGAAAATCCCGATAATGTCCTCATGCATTCAAAAGCCTTGGTGGCTTCCAGCGACAGTAAAATCCTAAACCATTGCAATTACTGGTTTAATCTCACCGATTATATCCTCCAACAATCCCTTCCGTTTGCCTTTCTGCTCAACCTGAACCCCCGGTCTTAACCGCCAAAAACTGCCGGTATCCCGAATTTCCTGAAAAATCGACCGTTGGCCTTGACAAGGAAGCTTTTTCATTATACTATAAAAATGAAGGTTGAGGAAATTCCTGTAGGACTGTTGGTATGTCCAAAAATGTTTTTACGCAAACGGTGAATACAACCTGTTTGGAAAGGGGATTCCCCATGAAAAAGCATCTCTCGTGGATAAGTCTGGCTCTGTGTCTTGGGCTAAGCGCTCCGGCTTTCGGAACCTATCTGCTGGTCAATGGTTTTTTTTCCAGCAATGTTCTCCGGTTTGATATGGATACCGGGTTGTTTGTCGATGAATTTATAACCTCCAGTGACGGGGGGTTGTCCTTTCCCGAAGACATTATCATCGGACCCGATGGCAATTTGCTGATTTCCAGTCCTTCCGGGGGCATTAAAAAATACGATCGGGATACCGGGGACTATCTGGGAAGCTTTGCGTCGTTTTACGGGGCCAGAAGTATGGCTATCGGCCCCGATGACGATGTATTCGTCTCCCGCGAAGCCATTGGCATTTTACGGTTCGATGGCTGGACAGGTGCCTATGAGGGGCAGTTCACCACCCTGCCGGTTTCTTCCCATGGCATGCTGTTTTATAACAATTATCTTTACGCAACGGATGTCTATTACAACAAACTCTACCGCTTTGATGCGCTGACGGGGAACGTGGTCGATATCCTGATTTCCGGCGGTCGTCTGAATCATCCCGAAGGCATCCTCATCGGAGACGACGGCCTGCTCTATATCGCCAACGGATATACCGATGAGATTTTGCGGTATAATGCCTCCACAGGGGCTTTTGTGGATGTATTTGTCGCCGCGGGCAGCGGCGGATTGAACGAACCGCAGGATATGATGTTCGGTCCGGACGGCTATTTCTATGTCAGCGGCTATAACAGCGCTTCCATTCACCGCTATGACAAGTTCACCGGCGCCTTTGTCGATACCCTAACGTCAGGACTCCCTTTCCCAACAAGCATGTTGCTGATTCCTGAACCGGCTATTGTGCTCCTGCTGGGATGGGGGGGCTTGTTCATCATCATGCGGGGAAAGACTCGATAAAACCCGCTGCCATGGAATTCTTCAGGCCGAGGATACCCATCGGCCTTTTTTATAAACGCAATTCTCCCCAGCATCGGGATAAATCCCCTCAAGGCTTGATCTTGGGCTTGGCAAACGCGGAGAGGAAAAACCACAGCAGGCAAAGCGGCAGCAGCAGAGGCAGCAGAAAGGGAAAAAACACCGCCAGCAGAACCATCCCGACAAAGACGAAAATCCCCAGCAGAAAAAGCCCCACCCCCACGAAAACAAACGCCAGCAGAATCGCCGCGCAAAAGAGGATGATGCCCGCCAGAATCAGGCCCCACACATCGCCCAGAAACCGAAACGGAGCCTGAAGCGGCTGACCGTTGATCAGAATCGAAACCGTCCCCGCCTGCGTCAATCCCCACAGCAGAATCAATCCCATCAGAACCACCAGTACGAACGCCGTTTTTTTCATGGCACGATCCTCAACTTTTGAAATGACGGTATTCACGCACTTGTTGTGACTCTATAGTTTGCCGCGGCGGAAAAGATTGTCAACCGAAATTCAGATGGTTCAGCACCTTAGAAGCGTGGATCGGTCCGAACCCATGTTTGTGCGCCCGGGAGAAGAGTTTTTCTTGGCATCGCGAATCTCCGACAGTATGATAGTTTTTTGGAATATCGGATTGAATGTACTAACTGCTTGAGAAACAAATAGATAGCGATGAGAACGGATTCTTTTGCTCATTTGCATGTGCATACGGAGTATAGCCTCCTGGATGGCGGGGCGGCAATCGGCAAGCTCGTGGGCCGATGCAGGGAGCTGGGCATGGAAAGCCTGGCGATTACCGATCATGGCTGCATGTTCGGCGTGATCGATTTTTACAGTCAGGCCAAAGCCGCCGGCGTCAAGCCGATTCTGGGAATGGAGGCCTACATCGCCCCCGGTTCCAGGCGGGATAAAGACGCCAGGGGAATCAGCGAAGCCAGCTACCATCTGGTGCTCCTGGCCGAAAACCGCCAGGGCTATCAGAATCTCCTCAAGCTCTCCAGCATCGGCTATCTGGAGGGATTTTACTACCGCCCGCGGATTGATAAAGAGGTCCTGGCGCAATACAAGGAAGGACTCATCTGCACCTCGGCATGCATGAAAGGGGAAATTCCCCTCCTGCTGGGCCGAGGCGAAACCGAACGCGCCAGGGAAGTTGCTGAAGAATACCTCAAACTCCTTGGCGAAGATCGTTTTTTCATCGAGATCCAGCATCACAGCCCCGACCAGAACGCCCTGAATCCCATGCTCGCCGACCTGGCCCGGCGGGTGGGCGCCGGTCTGGTGGCGACCAACGATGTGCATTTCCTCCAGGCCGACGATTACCACGCGCACGAGGCCCTCATCTGCATCGGCACGGGAAAGCTCCTCAGCGACGACAAACGCATGAATTATCCCGAAGGGCTGTATCTCAAAAGCCCCCGCGAAATGCGCGACATGTTCTCGGAATGGCCCGAAGCCTGCGAGAATACCCTGCGGATTGCCCAGCGGTGCCAGGTCGAGCTGGATTTCAAGGCTCGCCACGCCCCGGTCTATCGGCCGCCGAACGGGAAATCGGATTCCGAATATCTTGAAGACCTCTGCCAGAAGGGATTGAAGCAGCGGTTCGGAAAAGCGCCCGCCGAAGTCAAAGAACGGCTCAAACGCGAGCTGGATGTCATTCGGGGAAAGAATTTTTCCAGTTACTTCCTGATTGTCTGGGATTTTGTGCATTACGCCAGGGAACACGGCATCCCCGCCAATCCCCGTGGCAGCGGCGTGGGAACGCTGGTGGGCTATCTGCTTGGCATTTCCAACGTGAATCCCCTTCGTTACGGCCTGCTCTTCGAGCGGTTCATGGACCCCGAACGAAGCGAAATGCCCGATATCGACATTGATATCTGCCAGAACGGCCGGGCCGAGGTAATCGATTACGTAGGCCGGAAATATGGCCAGGGCGCCCAGATCATCACCTTCGGAACCATGAAGGCCCGCGCCGTCATCCGAGATGTCTGCCGCGTGGTCAATGTTCCCCTGGCCGATGCCGATAAACTGGCCAAACTTGTTCCCGAAACCCTGGGGATTACCCTCGATGAAGCGATCGAAATGGAACCGCAGCTTCGGGAATGGGCCGATCGAGATGAAAAAATCCGCGAAGTCATCGAAATCGGAAAAAAACTCGAAGGGTTGTCCCGGCACGCCTCCGTCCATGCCGCCGGCGTCGTCATCGCCGATCAGCCTCTCGAAAATTTCCTCCCTCTCTACAAAGCCCCCGATTCCGACGATATCATCACCCAGTTCGATGGCCCCACCGTGGAAAAAGTCGGCCTGCTGAAAATGGACTTCCTCGGCCTTCGAACACTCACCACCATCGAACGCGCCAGGCAGTTGGTCAAGGTCGGCAAGGGAATCGACGTCGATCCCGATGGAATCGATCTGGCCGATCCGGAGGTTCTCCGGCTCTTTGCCGAGGGACGAACCCGGGGCGTGTTCCAGTTTGAATCCGGCGGAATGCGGGATCTCCTCCAAAGCATGCGGCCCGACCGCGTGGAGGACCTCATCGCCGCCAACGCGCTCTACCGACCCGGTCCCATGACCCTCATTCCCGATTACAACAGCCGCAAGCATGGCCAGACCTGGTCCCTCCCCCATCCCATCATGGAAGACATCCTGAAAGAGACCTACGGCATCATGGTCTATCAGGAACAGGTCATGCAGATCCTCAATCAGCTCGGCGGGCTTCCCCTGGCGCGCGCCTATCGACTCATCAAGGCCATCAGCAAGAAAAAGCAGGAGCTCATCCAGTCCGAGCGCGATGCCTTCATCGCCGGCTGCGTCGAAAAAAGCGTCCCCGCGGAAAAAGCCGAGGAAATCTTCTCCCTCATCGAAAAATTCGGCGGTTACGGCTTTAACAAGAGCCACTCCACGCAATATGCGATTTTGGCCTTCCAGACGGCCTATTTCAAACATTACTATCCGACCGAATTCATGGCCGCCCTGCTCACCTTTGAAATGGGCTCCCTCGAAAAGCTCGCCGAATACATCGAGGAATGTCGACAGATGAGTATCGAGGTCCTCCCTCCCGACATCAACGAGAGCTTTTCCGATTTCACGGTGATCTACGACACGGAGGATATCTCTTCGTCGAAGAACAAACGGACGGACCCCGCCGGAAAACAAAAAAAAGACCAGCCGGCCCGGAATGAATCCATCCGCTTTGGCCTGGCCGCCGTCAAAGGCGTCGGGCCCAAAGCCGTGGACGAAATCATCCGCGTGCGGCAAGAGGGCGGAAAGTTCGAAAGCCTCTTTGACTTATGCCGACGGATTGACGGCCGCGTGGTGAACCGCGCCGCCCTGGAGGCCATGATCAAAGCCGGTGCCTTCGATTCCCTCGGAGGCTATCGCTCCCAGTATATCGCCGCTCTGGACGATGCCATTACCGGCGGGCAAAAGGATCAGCAGGACCGCATGCAGGGGCAGATGAATTTCTTCGAATCGTTCGATGCCGACGCCGAAGTCAAGGAACAGTCCCAGAAACTGCCCGAGGCGCCGCCCTGGCCCAAACAAACCATGCTGCAGCACGAAAAAGAGGTGCTGGGAATCTACGTCACCTCCCATCCCCTGGCCGAGTACGCCGAAAAAATTCACTACTACAGCACCGCCCACAGCCACACCCTCAAAGATCAGACCGCCAATTCCGAGGTCATTATCGGCGGGATTTTGTCCCGTGTCCGATTCTGCGTCACCAAAAACGGACGCGGCGCTGGCTCTCGCATGGCGATGATTACCCTCGAAGACCTGAACGGCTCCGTGGACGGTGTGATTTTCCCCGACACCCTCGCGCAGTATGAACATCTGGTCAGCGCCGACAAAATGGTCTTTCTCCGCGGCGCCGCCGATTTCCGCCGCGAGCAGCCCTCGCTCCGCGTCAACGCGATTTTCGATATGACCCGCGCCGATGAGGAATTGACCCACGCCGTCTATATCCTCCTGCCGGAATCCCTGCGCGACCGCGAGCCCATGGAGCATCTCAGAACCATCTGCCAGCGCCATCCCGGCGCCTGCCCCGTCTATGTCGAAGTCACCACCTCCTCCAACATGCGCGTCGTCATTCAGACCGATGCGAAAGTGCGGCCCAATACCGATTTCTGCCGCCAGCTTGAAAATCTCATCGGGCATTCCCAGTACCGCCTCCTCCGCCCGCACGATCAATTGCAGTCCGTCCACGGATTGCCCCTCAGGGCCTGAGTGCATCCGGGCGGCGGGAGATCAATGGGCAGGGGTGGTTTTCCCGCCAGACAGGCCAAAGAGCTTCACATCGCACGGCGGTGGCGGCAACAGGCATGTTTCGGCGGTGGAAGTCAGCAGACCAATCGCCGGATAGGGATAGAAACTGTCCTCTATTCGGGAATCCCATAGTTCCATCCTCGTCTTCGCCCTTTGGTGTTCGCCGAAATCCGGAAAAAAAGTCGGCGATCAAACGAAATTCGATTGCCCCGAGTTGTATAAAAACAGCGCGACAATCCCCAGAATCAGCGCCAGCAGAAGAATATTGAGCCAGAAAATGCGGCGGTTTTGGCGGCCGAACATCTTCAGCCACTGCGACTGCTGACGCTCATAACTTTCCCGCATTTGCTGATTCAGAAGCGTTTGGCGGCGCAACTCATCATGGATGCTGTGGGAAATATTCAGTTGTTCCCGGCTCGATTCCGGCAGGGAATGAAGGGCGTCGTGCAGCCGATGGAGGGCCTGCGTGTTCTCGAGGGTTTTTTTCTGCTGGAGATCCACGTTTGTGTTGATGGATTCCAGAACCTGGACCAGCCGGTTGAATCCCTGCTCCAGGGCGGCAAGCTGCTGTTCTTTTTTATAGGCTCGCGAAAACAGGGAGGTGTTTTCCTCCGGAATAGCCGGTTCCACGTCAGGCCCGATGGGCAGATTTTCGGCGTTGGGATATTCCATTTCATCGGTGGAAATCGGGTGCTGGGAGCGGCGAAGCCAGTCGCCCACACGCCTCCAGATTGATATCTTTTCCATCGTATATCCTCCGAAATCGGCCATAGGGTTCCATTTCAAGGTTTTGGATCCGACCGGGATAGTGTAAGGGCAAATTAGAGGTGTTTTCAAGGCTTTTTTTCCGATACTATAACTCTATGGCAGAAAAGAAGAAAGCGACCTGGAAACGCCGCCGGCCCCTCAGCCGGCGCACTCGGAACCTCATCCAGACCCTGGCGATTCTGATGGTATTGGCCGCCGTCGTCGGAAACCGCCTGATTTCCTCCAATGACCGGGGAAAACCAGCCGGTTCGCCTGCGGCATCGGCTAAAGCGGATGATTTGGAGCGGTTCGACAAACAGAATGTTCGCGTCCGGGAGGTGATCGACGGCGATACCCTGGATTTGGATATGCCCGATGGAGAAAATCCCTTCACCCGTGTCCGTTTATGGGGAGTGGACACCCCGGAAACCAGGCATCCCGACCTCGGCGAAATGTATTACGGACCCGAAGCGTCCCGCTTTACCAAAGACTGTGTAGAGGGAAAAACCGTTTGCGTCTGCCTGGAGCCGCAGGAGCATTCTCGCGACAGGTACGGACGGCTCCTGGCCTATATTTATCTCCCCGACGGCCGAATGCTCAATCAGGAGCTCGTCGAACAGGGCTTTGGCTATGCGGACCCTCGCTTTCGGCACATCTTTCGCAAAAGGTTTGAGGATTTGGAAAAACAGGCCGCGAAAGAAAAGCGGGGGCTGTGGAAGGAGGTCCGGCCAGACCAGTTCCCGCCCTGGCGAATCAAGAGGGAATCCAGAAAACAAAACAAATAATCTATTCCGCCTGGAGGATGCGGATGGCGGCCGAGAATTTCTGGGGCAGGCAGATCGTCAGGCCCTGATGCATGAGCTGTTTGCCGGACAGCAGAACGGCAGGCTCGTTGGCAGAATCGGGATTGACGACGTTGTAATTCGCGTCGGGCAGGAGATTGCGGGGGTAGAGAATCTTCGCGTCGCTGTAGGGATCGAGCCGATAGGCGAAAATCAGGCTGGTGTTCAGATCGGGGCCTTGAAATTGGAAGGCCGGCCAGCCGTTTCGAACGGAAGAGGCTTCCGGCGGGGTCAGCAGATGGGCCGAGGCATGATAGATGAATGCCCGCCACTGTTTGTAGAATTGTACATGTTCGCCAATTCGGGTTCGCTGCTCAGCGGGCAGGGAAGCAAGGTCCCCGGAGAATCCAAGAACACCGGTGAAATTGGCGCGGAGTATAAAATCGAGCGGATAGGGGAAGGCTTGTCCCCACGTTGCGCCGGAAGGAACCAAAAGGGCGTTGGGATCGGGATCCTGGTTGGGCGCGTAAAACGGCGTATTGGATTGCCACGCGCGGACGGTCGCCCATTTCAGGATGCGGCCGGGCGGAAGCCGGAGAAGCGCCCCCTGATAGATTCGCAGCACGTCGATGGATTCGGCGGTGTCGCTGATGAAGTGACCGTCAAAGTGGCATAAGGTGCGGATGTCGGATCGCATGCCGCCGCTGGCGCAGGATTCCAGAAATAGGGCGGGATATTGCTGTTTGATTTCATCGAGCAGCCGGTACCAGGCCTGATAATAACCGTAACACTCCTGATGATATGGATCGGGTCCGATTTCCTGATTGAAGTCGATTTTCATCCAGACAAGCTGGTACGTTTCGATGAGACGGATCATTTCGCTTCGAATATGGTGGTACATCCCCGGATTCTGCAGATCGGGGTAGAACCGGCCGGAGAGGGACGGAATCAGCCATTCCGGGTGTTCACGGCAAATGGGAGCGTCGGGATTGACCGCTTCAGGTTCCATCCAGAGGCCAAACCCCATGCCCGCGGCGCGGACTTCTTCGGCGAAGCGTTTCATATTCCCCTGAAACGCGATTTTGGTGTTTTCGAGCCAGTTTCCCGTCTGCTTTTCCCAGGCCTGGCTATCCCCGCCATACCATCCGGCGTCGATGACAAAGGCTTCACAGCCGACTTCCTTCGCCGCGGCGATCTGCTCGCGAAGCAGTTCGGGAGTGAAACGGTCAAAATGGTGCAGCCAGGTATTATAAATCACTGGCGGCAGGGCCGAACGCTTGGGCAAAACATGATGCAGCAGATGCTGATGCAGCCGGGGGGCGGCGGATTCGGCCGTGGAGTCAGGCAGAGATTGAATCAGAATCTCGGGCAGGGAAAGGGACCGGCCCGGATCGAGGGCAAGATGGAGGTTGTGGTCGGCGAGCCCCGCTTCGAGAACGAGGAAGGGTTTGGTTTGTCCGCCGGGCATGGCGGCGGAGCGGGACGCTTTAATAATCCAGTTGCCGCAGGGCAGGATGTGAAAGGCAATCCCGCGGCTGGAATGGACCGGGCGCATGGCCATATACGGCGTTGCGCTTTGACAGGTGCGGCCGGCTTCCGAATGCAGCAGTAGCGTGCCGCGGTCGAGGGTCAGCCAGGCCCCCTGATTCTCGTTGTTCCAGGTGCTCCGCTGGCAGTAGATTTCATAGTCCTCAGGCGTGAAGGTGAATCGGGCCAGCGCCCGCTGGATCGTAACGGGGTTTGGAGATCTATTGGTGAGTATATCCTGCCGGCGGCAGACGCCGGTGTCGGGATGCAAACTCCAGAGGCTTTTCCATTCGAGTCGGTTGTCAGCGGTTTGCCAGGCAAGTTGGATTTCATTGTCCCTCGCTTGCGAATCGGTGAGCCGCCAGTCGGATGCGAGAATGACCTGATGATCGAGGGAAAGGTTCAGCAATCCCCGCAGGCGAAGGGGGGCTTCGTTTTTCCCGCAGAAATTGCACGTCACCCCGAACAGCCGTTCCAGCCAGACGCTGTCTTCCGATTGTTCAAACCGCGTGACCGGACAATCTCGATTGGCAAACTGAAGCATCGGTATGTTCCTTGGCAGAATCTGATTTTTCCGCGCATTATCTCATCTGGCGCAAGGAATTCCAGTAAAAATCAAAATGCCTTGGAAATCAGACGGTCACCAGAATTTCCAGTAAATGCCGACAAAAACCGCCGTGCCGACAAGCCACCAGAACCAGATGCTGAAGTACCATTTCTGGGATTCGCCGGTGGGCAGCCGCAGCTTGGATCGGTCCCACATCGGGGATTGGGCGACGGCTTGGGCGGGAGCTTTGGCGCAGAGATACACCATCGCCAGCAGGAAAAAAGTCAAAACCACGATGGCCATAACGTCAGGCCGCAGGTGAACGGTGCCGAAGATGGGAATGGCGGCCAGGGCGCTGACAAGCAAACCGGTCCATAGGGAGGGAATGGTGGAAAGGGCGACCATCAGGACAATCGACAGGGCGAAGACACCGCCGGAAAAGACGAGGGAATTGTCCAGATTGGGCGGAAAAATATGAATCCCCGCATCGTTGAGGAAGGAGCGGATGAAGGTAAGCGGCACGGTCAGGATCGCCAGCCAGAGACAGGCCACCGCGCCACGCTGTTTCGCGTGCGGCCAGAGTGCGCCGGCGAGGAAGACAACGACCGCCGGGGCCGCCATGGGAGCCCAGATATCCTGGCAGTAGCGGAAAATGCTTTTCCATGTCATAACCACAGGCGCGAAGGACGCGCCGATTAAGAGAGCCAGCGCGCCGACCCACTGACCGAATCGGACGAGCTTGTGTTCAGGCCAGTCTTTTCCCTTCCACCGGCGGAAAATATCGAGCGTGACCATCGTGGAGGTGGAATTGACCAGACCGCTGATCGTGGACATGATGGCCCCGAGAATCGCGGCCAGAATCAAGCCGCGAAGACCGACCGGCACGAGGGCCTGCACCACGCTGGTGTAGGCTTCGTCGGGATCGGTCAGGTTGGGATTGATCGCGCGGTAGATCATCCCGGGGGCGCTGGTGGCCAGAGGAAGAAGCATCTGCAGGCCGCAGGCCAGAAGGACGCCCATCTTGGAATGCCATTCGTTTTTCGCGCCAAGGCACCGCTGATTGATGAACTGATCGGTGGCGTAATACCATGTATTGATGCACAGCATCAGGACAATCAGTCCGGTCCAGGGGACTTCATGGGTTTGCGGGGCGATCAGATGGGCGCGGTCGCCCGTGCCGAGGACCGCGGCGAAATCCCAGTGGAGCTGGTGCATTCCGCTGATAAAGACAAATAATCCCCCTCCCATCAGCAGGACGCATTGAAAAAAGTCGGTCCAGGCCACGGAAAGCATGCCGCCGTAAATGGTATAGGCCCCCGTCAAAATCGCAAGCAGCCAGACGGCCGGAATTCGCGGGAAGCCCCAGAGTTTTTCCATGGCGTAGCCCCCCGTATAGAAAACCAGCGCGAAATTGGCGAAAATATAGCTGGCGACTATCAGGATGGCATACAAGGTTCGAGCGGTGGGACCGTAGCGGTTTTCCAGATATTCCGGCATCGTCGTGACGCGGTTACGGACATAAATCGGAATAAAAATCCATAGCAGGATGGAGAGAGCGGGGAAAACCAGCCATTCCCAGTTCATCACGGGCATGCCGAGTTTATAGGCGTAGCCGACTTCACCTACGAATTGCTCCGTGCTGATCCCGGCGGCGATGATGGAGGCCCCGACGGCGTACCACGGCAGCCGGTTGCCCGCGCGGAAGTATTCGTTCACCGTCGCCTTTTCCCGACGCGCCACGGCAAATCCGATAATCAGCGTAAGCAGCATGTACCCGAAGAAAAAAATCGCGTCGAGCCATCCGAACTGGCTGTTTTGAAATAACGAATCCAACATTCTATTCTCCTGTTCAGGCTATCCGTGACGGGGGGAATCCGGGTGAATTTTCATTCCGCGTCAGTATGGCTGCGGCGTTAGTATTTCACATCGACCCATTTCCGGCTCTGGTGGCTTTTCAGAACGGCGGCGACCACCGCGTTGGCGTTGTGACCGTCCTCGAACGTCGCGTAATCGATTTTCCGTTTCGGATCCCGGATATGCCGATACACATTGCGGCAGAAATTCTTGACGCAGGTGGGGTAGCCTTCGTTGTGTCCGGCGGGGTAATGGGCGGTGTCGCGAACGGCCGGGTCGATCAGAACCGGGTCCTTGAACAGGAGCTGGTTGGGCTCGTTTCGGCGGCCGATCATCATTTCGTTGGGGCGCTCGTGATCCCACCAGTTGCCTTTTTCGGTGCCGTAAATTTCAAAAACGATGTGGTTTTTCCGCCCCGCCGAAACCTGCGAAACAACAACCATCCCCTTGACGCCGCCCTCGAATTCCACGAGGACGTGGCCATGGTCTTCGGAGGTGATTTTCTGCAATTCGTATTGGCTGGGCTTGAGAGTTTTGCCGGAGAAGGTTTCGACATTTGCTTTGGGTTTTTTGCGGGTTTCATGGACGGTCAAGAGATCCGCGCAGACGCGGATAATTTTACGGTCCAGCAGAAACCGCAGCAGATCGAACCAGTGCGATCCGATATCGCCCATGGCGCGGCTTTCGCCGGCAAACTTCGGTTCAATCCGCCAGTTCCAGTCCGTGACGTAGAGGAGCCAGTCCTGGATATAGGTCCCCTGGACGGCGAAAACGCGGCCCAGCTCGTTGTTCCGCACCATCATGGAAGCGTGCTGGACGAGGGGGTAATAGCGGTAGTTGAAATTGACCGCGTTCACCAGGCCGGTTTTCTGGGCGAGTTTCACCAGGGCGGACGATTCCCGGGTGTTCATCCGCAGCGGTTTTTCGCTGATGACGTGGATGCCGGCCTTTAGGATGTCGCAGTTGACCTTGTAATGAA
>CAZOTP010000078.1:0-12547 GCA_964582655.1 uncultured Pirellulales bacterium
ACCTGCGGTTTAGGAAACCGCCGCTCTATCCTGGCTGAGCTACGAGCGCGACAAAGACATGGTAGCGGATGGAGGAACAAAAAGGTAGTTCAAATCTTTCTCGACAAGAGGAGGATAGTCAGGAAAAGGGAATTAAAAAGTACTTGCAACAGGCGGATGGAGTGGTATAATGGACTGGTTGTGGGATAGTGTAACTTATTGTTTTGCAAGGCTTTAGGGGCGAGGCGTCGGATGTTTGACAGAACCGGCCAAAAGGTATTGATCCTGCTAACGACGATGCTGGCAATTTTGTCGGCGGCTATGTTGGCTTGGCAGGATCGGGCCTGGGGGCTGCCGGCCTCTTCGGGTTCGGAAGCAAAGTCGGCGGCGGAAGAACTGGTGATCACGCCTTTTCTGGTATCCCCCGGACATGACGGAATTGCCGTCTTAGACCGGGGAAATCGAACCATTTGTTTGTATCAGTTTCAGCCCAACCGACCGGCCCATGAAAGATTTGTATTACTGGCGGCCAGGCAGATCGGTTATGATTTGCAGCTGACGGATTACAACACCGCAGAACCTCGGCCTCAGCAGGTCAAGGCTCTGCTGGAGCAGAGCGGCGGAAGCATGGAAAAGCCCGAAGCGGCAAACGATCTCGAGCCGGCGCCGCCTGTCGGGAAAAACGAGCGGTAGGCCCCGGAAGGATTACCAAAGGAAAACACGGTGGCGGCGGAGAACCGTAGAATACAATATAGAGTGTTGATGAAACTCGGACTTTGACGGAACCGAACTATGGCAAAGCAATTTTACAATAAGGATGAAGTGCAGCAAAGACTCGGCTGCGACGAGGCGGAAATCAAAAAACTGGTGCAGGACGGAAAACTCCGGGAATTTCTGGACGGGGCAAAGAAGATTTACAAAGCGGCGGAAGTGGATCAGCTCGCGAAGGATCTGGTTTCGGAAACCGGTGAGATTTCGCTGGCTCCCGAAGAGAGCGGAATCGAACTGGCACCGCTGGATGATTCTGACGGAATTCCCCTGACGCCGGAGGAACCCAAAGCCAAATCGAGAAAAGGAATGCCCTCCGTATCCGAGGATACAGGCGGGGAGATTGGATTGGCGCCGCTGGATACGGGCAGCGGGCTGGATCTGGCGCCGCTGGGAGAGGAGGATCTGCTGGCGGACGATTCGGGCAAGCACGCCGATGCCGCGAAAAAAGGGGCTTCTTCGGGAAGCTTCGGGGACATCGCTCTGGCTCCCTTGGGCGAATCGGGAACGGGAGACAAAATTCGGCTGGATGATACCAGCAGCCAGGAGCCGGATAAAGATGATACCGTAATTACCTCGCACGGGGTCAATGTTCTGGACGATTCGGACAGCGCGGGGAAGGGATTTGCCGATCCGATGGCCCAGACGCAGATGGCACCGGACCTGGCGGATCAGATTCACCTGGACAGCGGAAGCAGCGGAAGCGGATTATTGGATTTGACGCGCGAAGCGGACGATACCAGCCTGGGGGCGGAACTCCTGGAAGAAATTTATCCGGCGGGAACCGATCAGGATTCCCAGGGGGCCATTGAGACCCAGGTGCCAACCGGGCTGGATATTGTGGGAGAAGAATCCAGCAGCATTCTGGCGCAGCAGATGGGTGCCGAAGATGGAATGCTGGTTTCCTATGCCAAGCGGGTGGAAGTCTATGATCCCACAAGCGGGGCCTACGGGGCGGCGTTGGTCGTTCCTTTGCTGTTTCTGGGATACCTGGCGTGCGTAGCCCTTTCGGGCGCGATGGACTTCCAGCCCCTGCTTTTGACCAAACTCAGCGGAACGATTTTATATGTGTGCCTGGGAGGAGCTCTGTTGAGCGGAATGGTCGTCCTGGTGGGACGGATGGTTCTGTCTCCCAGGCAAAGTGCGCCAAAGGCCAAGAAAACGGCCAAACCGGTGAAAGAGAAAAAGGTCAAGGAAAAGAAAGAAAAGAAGGACAAGAAAGCAAAATAAAAACCCTTCCGCTGGCAGGAACATCGATGTGTATCCTGGGAACGGAATTCAACCGGCGTGGTTTCAACGCGAAAGGAGAATGTTCGATGAAAGGTTTATGGATCGGGCTGTGCGGCGTTATAGCCGCTTCGGCGATGCTGGGCGGGTGTGTTTCCCGCGCGGAATATGACAAATGCGTCAATCGGAATCAGATTCAGCAGGAGCGGATTCAGGCTCTGGAAGCGGCGGTGGAAGCAGAAAAACTTCGCGCGGACCAGTTCAAGCAGCAGTTGGACCAAATCATGAAAGAAAAGGATTACTGGCAGAAGAAAATCGATGCGCTGCAGGCGGCCCTGAATGAGAAGAACGGGATTATCGATCAATTGTCGAAGCAGGTGGGACAGACGGCCCTGCCTCCGGAATTAAGCTCGGCTCTGGCGGACTGGGCGAAGGGATCGGATCTGGTGGAGTATGATGAGAAGACCGGGATTGTCCGGTTCAAGAGCGATTTGCTGTTTGCCAGCGGTTCGGATGAAGTAAAAGGCTCGGCGCAGAAGCAGATTGTGGAGCTGAGCAAGATTCTGAACACCCAGGTGGCGCAGCAGTTCGATATTTTGATTGTGGGCCATACGGATGATCAGCCGATCCGGTTTGCCGCGGCGAAACACCCGACAAACTGGCATCTGTCGGCTCACCGGGCGATTTCGGTGGAAAAAGTCCTGGCCTCGGCGGGCATGCAGGAAACCCGGATGTCGGTGATGGGGCTGGGCGAGTTCCGTCCCATCGCGCCGAATGAACCGAACAATCGCGGAAACGCCAAGAATCGCCGCGTAGATATTTATATTGTTCCGGCGGGTTCACTCCGGGCCGGGGGGCCGGCTCCGGCAGCCGCGGGAGCCGCGGTGACCTCGGAAGCGGCGGCACAGGGCGAAAGCGAAGAAAAGTAAAACGGTTTCTTGCTGTTTATTCGGTATCTTGAAACAGGACCTTCGGGTCCTGTTTTTTTATGCGATGCCGATGCCGAACGAAAAATGATTTCCTGAAAAAAATGCCGATGGATGGGGGCATCGATCGGCGGGTCCTTTGGGCGGGGAGGAGTATCTGCTGCGGGGAAAATCGGAGGCAGATTATCGGGCGAGGGGAATTTCGGGAGCGGATTTGTCTTTTTTACGAGACCGCATGTTGGACTGGATTTCCTTGAGGAGCCAGTCTATGCGCTGTTCATCGCGGAGTGTCTGATCCTCGGATTCAAGCCGCAGAGTGGCGATTTGATGGGGATTGTCATCAAGGGAGAATCGTTTGGTCCACCGGTTGGCCATAAGAGCGGCGGCCTGTTTTTCATCGGACCGGGCCCACATGTAGGTTTCGAAATCGGTGCGCCCGTCGTCCGAGACGTTCTCGAGGGTAAGGACGACGCGCGCCAGGCGCATTTGTTCGAAAAGAGGTTTCATCTGATTCCAAAGGGCATCGAGACTAGCCTTGGTCCTTTCGGCAACGGCGGAAGCGGCAACTTTCTTCCAGGCGTTCCGTCGAAAAAGTCGGGCCAGGGGGATGGCGTCGCCCAGGCATCCCAGCCGAATTCCGAAATAAAGTTCCACCGCGACGAAGACAAGGGAATAGACGGCGGCAGCGGTGCCCTTCCAGCAGAAGAAGAGGAAGGACATGAAAGCGGCGACGGCGCCGGCGATCCAGAGAATGCAGGAGGACTGTCGGGGCGTGAATCCCCGGTCCTGAAGGCAATGATGAATGTGGTTATGATCGCCAAACGCGGGGGATTCGAGCCGGCCGTAGCGACGGAGGATAGCCAGCAGCGCATCCAGAATGGGAATGCTCAGGAGAATCCCGGCCGCGGGAAGCATGAACACGCCGTTGACGGTGAAGGCTTTGATGGACAAAGCGCCCAAGAGGAGTCCCAGGAGCTGAGACCCGCTGTCACCAAGGAAAATTTTGGCGGGCTGGATGTTAAACAGAAGAATCGCCGAGAGCGATCCGGTAAGAGCCATGGCGAGGATGGCGGCTTCAAATGCGCCGTTGATAAATCCCAGCAGAGCGATGACGGCGGAGCAGATGATGCCCAGACCGCAGGCCAGTCCGTCCTGTCCATCAATGAAGTTGAAGGCGTTGCAGCTTCCGACAATCCAGAAGAGGGTGGCGGGGACAGCGAAGACCTTGAGAGAAATCTGGAAAACGCCGAGGAAATCACACTGATGGATGAGCAGGCCGGAGCCGACCAGAATCATGGCGGCAATCATTTGAAAGAGCAGTTTGGTTTTTGGCGCCATGCCTCGAATATCGTCGCGGATGCCGAGGGCCAGGGTAATGAGAGAGGCGACAAGGAGGGACCCCCAGAGGATATCGCCGCCTGCGCCGCGAAGCCGGTGGAGGTCGGTGAAGCAGGCCATGACGGCGACGGCCAGAACGGAGGCGAAGAACAGGGGAATGCCTCCGAGGACCGGAGTGGAGTTTTCATGCCGTTTGAGCTGACCATCGGGTTCGTCCAGCGCCCGGTATCGCCAGCAGAGAGAGATGGCGGCGCGGGTGAAAAGAGCACTGAAAACCAGGGCAATGAGCCAGACGATAATTCCTGTAACGAGGAAATATTCCCCAACGGAAAACATCGTGTTGTTCATGAAGAAGGCTTTCGCGGTATCTATGAAATTCACTGTAGGCATCCTGGATGTTTATCTAATCCGAGAAATCCTGTAGGGACACGGTTAGACCGACTGGGCGACGTCGGCGGTAAAAGCATTGGCAACAACACCGAGATTGAGAGCGCCGAGATGTTCAATTTCCTCGACCGCTTCGTCGGCACGGGCCGCTTCCTCGGCATTCAGGACGAGGAGGCACTTGCCGGACGCCTGGAGGAGATTCTGGGTCACAGGGTGCGTCGTCACCGAGGCGTCGTAGATCACCCAATCGAATCGCTGTTTGGCGCAGGCGTCAAACGCCGCAATCTGAGCGGAATCCCAATCGCCGGCGGAACGAGACGGAAGAACATAGAGGGAGGTCATTTCCCGGTCGCGATAAAGGTGATCGAGGACCGATGCGTCGCGAACGGCTTCGGCGAAATCTGGTAGATCGTCAGAGATTTTAAAGGCCCGGGCGAGGTCTGCGGACGCGGAGGCCTCCACGAGGAGGACTTTCCGTCCGGCCTTGGCCAGAGCCAGGGCCAGATTGGACGCGATAACGGTTTTTCCAGTCTGCTCGGATCGGCTCGTGACGACTAGGCTTTGGCGGGTTTTCCAGAAGCGGCTGAGGAGCTGGGTGCTGATGGAACGGAAGGTTTCCGCTTCGGCGGAGCTTTGATCGGTATGAACGATCCGGCAACGCGCGGTGAAGGCGAGATCGTTGAGATTTCCTTCGGCGAGCCGAATGGTATGGAGTTCATTTTTGACCGCCGCCGTTTTGGAAGAGCGGAACCCGAGATGAGTCTGGGGCGCCGCGGGAGCGGGCGTCTGGGGCTGCCAGACAGGCGGAACGGGCGCGGCCATCGGAACGCTGACGGGAATGTACATCGCGGCGGCGGGCGCGGCGGCGACTTCCATCGGCTGAGAGAAGCGGTCGATGGCGAAGACAAACCCGATGCTGAAAAGCAAACCCAGCAGGAGGATGGACGCGGCCTGCCGGGAGCGGCTCAGGCCGGCGGGCAGGGAAGGAATCTGGGCGGCGTCCACGACGACAACCGGGGATTCGTGCAGGCCTTCTTCGAGCTGAAACTGTCGAAGCTGGGCGGCGCATTCATCCTGGAACTTCTGAAGCTTCTGAAGATCCAACAGGAGGTTTTGATAGGTCTGATTGGACGCGGTGAGCCGGATGGAGGCTTCTTTTTCGCGATCCAGCATGGTTCGAAGCGACTGTTCCTGCTTGGCGGCGGAGGCGTATTTTTCCGTCAGCTCGTCAAAGAGCGCCTGCATGAGTTTTTGCTTCTGATCGACCAGTTTCCCCTGAAGATCGGCGATCTGCATGCGGGTGGACCGGAGTTTTTCATGTCCGGGGAGATAGGCCTGCGCAAGGAGAGCTTCCTCCTGCCGGAGATCGTGAATTTTCTCCGTGAGGGAGCTGACAATCGTATCCGAGGCGATTTCGGGGAGGATCATTTCGCCTTCGGTAAGACCGTGTCCGCTGGCGAGCATGTTTTGAATCTGATCGCGTTTGGTTTCCAGGGCGATACGTTCCATCTGGGAACGGGTCAGCTCGGTCTCAATGGTCTGGAGCCGGCTGTCGGAGGCGGCGAGGGAAGGATTGGAGCCGGCAATGCGATGGTCTTCGCGATATTTCTGAATCTCGCTTTGTTTGGCATCGATTTCCGATTTATATTGTTCGATTTTTTTATCGAGGCAGCCGACCAGACGCTGATTGGAGGCTTTCCGGGCCTCGATGGAGGTTTCGATAAAGGCGGCGGTCACCTGATTGGCAATCGCGGCGGCTTCGGTGCCATTGTTGGCAATTCCGATAATATCGATGAGCCGGGAGCCTGTGACGGGTTCGACCTTAATGGATTGTTCCAGTCGATCGAGCGTATAATCGCTGGCCGTCCAGTCGCCGGAGACCTGGGCGAGGTTGGCGGCGGCGCGGGAAAGAACGCGCCGGGAACGCAGCAGTTGGCACTGGGTGCTGAAATAGTCTCCACCCGTTCCTGCCAGGAGAGCGGCGGCGCCGGTGATTTTGGGCTGATCCATAACGACCTGCACCCGGGCGGCGGCTTCGTAATGCGGTTTACGGAAGGTCGTGGCGGCGAAGGCGACGCCGCAAACGATCAGCAAACAAGCCAGAAGTTGCCAGCGCCGTTCGATGAGAACGCGAAGAGGATAGGGGATTCCGCCTGCGGCATTCGGGGCGGAAGACGCGTTCGGTTCCGTGTTCATCCATCTGTTTTGATCCGGGGCATTCATAATAGTGCCTGCCATTCCTAAGCCGGAGCCATCCGTTCTCCCTGAGTTCCGGAACCCATCCCTGGTTCCGCTGCACAATTTGGGTTATCCACGGTTATTGGGGCTCGTAATGTCCGGGGAATCCCATGTCATAACCGGCGTCATAGCCGGCATCCACACCGGTATTCACGCCGGCATGGAAGATGCGGAAGATATCATCGAAGAATTTTTCAGTGGGATCCACGGGAATGATAACGGTGTCATTTTGACAGAGTTTGATATTTTCGTCTTTGTTTTTCTCCACTTTGGCCAGGTTCACCGTGAGGGTGGATTCACTGCCATCGGGGAGGCGACGGATAATTCGGCAGTTCTGTTCCTTGGCGATCCGCGTGATGCCTCCCGCGCTGCTGACGGCCTGGAGGATGGTCATGGGGATGCGGTAGGGTTTCGCGCCGGGCTGGCGAACTTCCCCGGACACATAGATGAATCCGCTGTCGGAGCGGGGAACTTTGACAACGTCGCCGGCAAAAATCATGGGATTGATTCGCCCCGCGCCTTCGGTATAAAGCAGCTCGATGGGAACGATTTCCTTACGGGAGGAAGGCGATGCCATTTCGCCCGGCCAGGAAGCGAAGGTGAGACCGGCGGGCGTGGGGGAGAACAAATTGGCGCCGCGGTAGATTTCAATATTTGGCGCGGCATCCGTGGTAATTCCGCCGGCCTGGCTGATCACATCCATGAGAGTGGCACAATCGGCGCGAAGGGCCAGAGGTCCGGGTTTCCCCACGACGCCCAGGACCATGACTTCCTTGCTGGAATACCGCTGGATGCTGACATCGACTTTGGGATCGCGGATGTACTCGCGGGCCAGCCGCTGGGCCAGTTCGCTGCGGACCTGGTCGGCGGTCATGCCGGACACCTGAACATGGTTGAGAAGCGGCAGATAAATCTGTCCGCGGTGGTCGACTTCCACAACGAGGAGCTCATCCTTCTGAAGGTCCAATAACTGCGAGATTTTGATTTGGAGGACATCGCCGGTCCCGATGTGGTAATTTTCGGGAATCATGTTGCTCAGGGCCGGGTCGGCGTTGTCCGCAAAGGGCGAGGCGGAATTCGGAGCGTAGGAGGGGGCCCCCTGGGGCTGTTCGAAGCCGGTTGCCGCTCCGGCGGGAGTTCCCGACGAAACCTTATACACCCGCACGGGCTGTTGCTGGCAGCCGGAGGTCAGGAGCAGATACAGGATGGCAGTGCCAATCGCCGCGCCCCATTTGAGGTTGATTCGATTCAAGCCGGTCTGTTTTTCATACGTTGTTTTCATAGTCATCACCGATTTTCCTGTTCGGTTGTTTAAACCGCAAAAACCCTATAGTCCTTTCCTGCCAACTTATCGGCATAAAAATTCAGTTCGGTAAAAGGAATTTACCTTACATCACCTATAACGGTTATGCCGGTCACGCGATTTAGGAAAGAATGGGAATATCCTCCCGAAACAGCAACACCTCCGTGGGGGATAGATCCTCTGCTTTGGACGCGCCGGGGAAACAGACCGCGAAACGATACAACCGGAATAATCGCTATAACGGATTTGGGCGCAAAACGTGTTATATCGCGTAGTTTAGGGCTTTTCGCATCTTCGGCGCGGAGTCGCCCGCTCGCGTAAATTATGATTTTTAAATCCGAAATGCATGGTGTTTCGCGTCCTCCCCATGCCGTTTTTAACCGCTCCTGAAAACGTTACCCGCCGGCGAAAAAAGAAGAAGAAATTATTTCAAATTTTTCCCGGAAATTCCATTGGGGTCCGATAAACGATTTTGGATCCTGGGAAAACCCCAAGACCGATAACCCGCGCCGGCGGAGAGGAAAATGGTTGGAAAAGGGCGGGATGCATAGCTGCAAAAAATTGCCTCACGGATCATGAATCGAAGCCTCTTGGCAGTTCCTGCGGATCGGGGGGAACAGTCGGGACAGGACGCCGCCTGGGAAAACAGGCAGACGCGTCCGATAATTTCCGTAGCGGAAACGAAGAATTGGCGATGACCGGAAACTCCCGCTGGAGGAAGTTATATCCTATTCACTTTGATGACTAAAGTGCATGTCAAAAGCAGAGACTTATTTGGGCGGCCCTTTTAGTGCTTTAGTTATCTTTTGCCGCTGGGCGCACCAGAGTTCTATACAACTTTTTCACAATTTTCATGCATGGCCCCCCAACGGATTGACAACCATCGCGGGATTCCGATACAATCATAATAGTAAGATTGAAGACCATTTCTCAGCAAGCCGGCAGATAGGGGGCTGGATGATCCTTTTTATGCGTTCGTGCCGTACTAATCCGTTTATTTCGAGAGGAGTGCAAATCATGTGCCGCTCACGCAAAGCCTTTACCCTGATTGAACTGCTGGTGGTGATCTCCATTATCGCGCTGCTGGTGTCGATTCTCTTGCCGGCGCTGAATGAGGCCCGGAACACGGCTAGGCGGGTGATTTGCGGATCCAATTTAAAAAGCATGGGAACTGGAGTTGCGACGTACTGTGCCGACAGTAAAAGCATGATGCCGTATCAGGCGTGGTGGTCCTCTGGTCCCTGGACAAGCTGCACGCTCTATCATGGACATTACTTCAAAGCGGAAACAACCAGCAATGCCGGCTTAATCTATCTTTTAAAGCCCTTCGGGATGGCGGCACTGTATGATACGGGCATTATTAACGATCAGATCATCTTTTATTGCCCCGGAGTAACAAATGTCACACAAGGGATGCAAGCGGGAGCTCATGATGTCAACTGGTACACCAATCCGGTCAATGGGGATTTCTGGATTAATCCCAAGGAGGGTGGCGTATATCGAGTCCGTCATTCCTACAATTATTTTAAAAATAACATCAAGACTATCGATAAAATGGCCTCTTTGTCCTACTTTTACGATCTTGTTGATTACTGGGATGAGATCGGTCACCGGAAATCGGATGGCTCGCCCAAAGGATTTCAGACGTTATACGGCGACGGTCACTCGGTGTTTCATACAGACCCTGATGCCCTGGATAAGGAATTGTGGGATGAAGCGGGTACCGCGGGAGCAGGCAATAATTTTGATGTTTGGTATGCTATTCATCGCAATCCGATTACACTGAAATACCATATTGGCAATAATTTGCCGGATTTAACCCAGGTTCAGGGTGGAAAATTTGGCAATTGGATGTGTAACGAGGAATTAACGACCGGTGCCAGGCAATACGTAAGATGGGAGTATGACGGAGTTGGTCGGGCGAGACATTAAAAAACCGGGATAATACATTTTAAAGGCACACGAAATCGTGTGCCTTTTTTTATGGCGTTCTCCTGTTTTTACAAGAACGTTATATTCGCAGGTACAGATTATTTCTCCGTTGAGTCACCGGGTGCGGTAACGGTGAGGGAAACGGGCTGGGATTCCGCGCGAATCTCGGGATTGTAGTATTCATAGACGGAGGATTTAGGGGTCTGGGCGCGAAGGGGGAATCGGGCGAGAAGCGGATAGCGGATTTCCACAGGCTTGCCGGGTTCGACCCGGCGCAGATAGAGGATGATCTGCCGGGGCGTGAGGGAGTATTTTTCGATGGTGTTGTCCTGAACGAGTTTTTCGAGCGCATCGGGGATCAGCGTGAATCCGGGGGGCAGACCCAGGTCCACGATAACCATGTTCGCGGCGGCGGGGCGTTGATTGGCAATCGTCGCGGTGACATTCAGGATATCGTTGGCGGCGAGCTGGCTGCGGTCATAGTCAAGACGGATGGACAGGGGTTCCTCGGGCGCTGCGGGGATCATTTTCGGATAGGGCAGATAGCAGCGGGCGACCATCTGATAGAGCAGGGAGCCTTTGCCCCGGGTTTCCAGAACCATCGTGTTCTCGCCTTTGCGGGTGCGGTCTTTCAAATCGACAAGCTGGAGGACATCGCTGTTTTTTTCGTCCACGTTCAGCGTGGTAACAGGGACGCCGTTCATTTTGACCTCGATGGAGGCCCTGGAAAATGCGGTGGCGCCGCGTTCGGCCATGAGCATGGCGCGAAGGGCCTGGATGGTCGCCTGGGTGGACTGCCAGGTGCCGTAGGCGTCCTTGTTTTTGACAAGGAAGGTGACAGCTCTGCTGACGGTGTTCAGTTCGCGACCGGCGCGGAGGAAGGCCTGCACCGCCAGACCGGTGACTTCGATATCGGCGGCCGTTCCGGTTCCAAAGGTGGGGGTTTCGCCTTCGGCCTGCCAATATGCGAGGTCGTCTTTTTCGGTGCGTTTGTCATGGAGCCTTTGCAGAAGGTCGAGAGCGGTTTTATCGGAGGCGTCGAGGGCGAGAAACGCATTGGCGGCAAGGGCGAGGGTGAAATTGTCCTGAATGTCGTCAAGATGGGTTCGAAGATACGCCAGGGCGTTTTGAATCTGAAGGCCTTTGTATTCCGTGGAAGCCAGCGCCCAGAGAATGTAAGCAGTGTTTCGCACGATGTTATTCTGAAAGCGCGAAGAATTTTCATGGAGTCCGGAAGCGGGTTTGTAGGAACCGTCTTTTTCCTGACCTTCGGCGAGCCACCGCTGGGTTCGGTCAATGAGAGCGGGGTCCACGGGGTGGACTTTGTTCATGTCGTAAAATTCCATGAGGCCGTAGGCGGTGAGGATGCGGTGCGCGGGGGCTTTTCCGAACCACTCGAAGCCGCCGCCGGGAACTTCGAAGGAAACGAGCCGCTGATAGCCGGTCTGGATAAAGCTTTGGGCTTTCATTTGCAGCTCAGGCGTGATTTTCCCGGTGGTCTTCATGTAGTCGAGGACAAGGACATTAGGATAGGTGACGGAGGAAGTCTGTTCAAAGCAGCCAAAGGGCATGCGGAGCATTCCGTCAAGCCCTTCCACGACCTGGCTGAGCACGCCGGGATAGATTTTGACAAAAATGCGGGAGGCGTCGTCGATGGCGGAATCCGGAATATTGAGGGTATGGGATATGGTTCCTTCCTCGAGACGGCCGCTTTGCGAGATCAGATGCTCTTTGCCGTCGGGGACGATTTCGATGGAGCGGGCGATGGCGTCGCTCTTTTGGGTGCCGCGGGCGGTGACGGTGAATTTCTGGAACCCGATTTTTTTCGCGACGATGGGAAAATAGACGGCGCGGACTTCGGAAGGATGGAGGGTGACGGTTTTTTCGGGTGCGCCCTGAAGTTCGAACCAGTCTTCAGTCTGGACCTGCAGGAGAATAGTCTGGTCCGTCTGAAGGTAGTTGTAGATGGCGATGGGAACGTGAATCTGGTCATTCTGGGTGAGGGCGACGGGGAAATCGATATCGACGAAGAAATCCTGGAAGACGCGGATGCCCTGCGAGGCCGAGCCAAGCTGCCCTTTGGCGGAGGAGGCGATGCAGGAGAGCCGCCATGTGGTGATGGAATCGGCCAGGGGGATATTCAGCGAGGCTTGTCCTTTTTCATCGGTAATCAGGGCGGGATTGAAATACAGGGTTTCGGGGAAGTATTCGCGGACCCGGATGGGTTCCTGGGAAACGGGCGAGGCGGGGGCTTCGGAGACAATCGCATCTTTCATCGCCGCGGCGGCCATGGGAGCCGGAGTCATGGAAAGTTCAGCTTCGCCAAGCCTTCGCATGGAGCGATCCATGCCGCCCATGCCGCCCGCGCCCATGCCGCCGCCCATGCCTTTGCCGGGAACGCCGGCAAATTTGATATTCCCTGTTCTGGAGCGGTCCGGAAACACCAGGT
>CAZOTP010000079.1:0-9299 GCA_964582655.1 uncultured Pirellulales bacterium
GGGGTTGGCGTCTCCGGGGCTGCAGGAGCTGGAGCAGGAGGAACCGCACTTTGTGGCTTGGCGTCGGGCAGCTTCATAGCCGGCCCCGCCGGTTTTTCTTCCGCCCCCGGCGGCGCAATCCGGTATGGAGGCTGACGGAGTTCCCGCTGCGGTTCCATCACGTCATAGCTTTCCCCGGTTTGAAATTCCTTCGCCCGTTCCATGCTCTGGCTTCGCCGCCGCTGATCGTTTGTCATTCGAAGCATCTCCGCCGGCGTCGAGAGAATGTGAGGCGTGATGAAGATGATCAATTCTGTCTTCACATGGCTTTTGGATTTGTATTTGAATAGATACCCCAGAACCGGAATATCCCCCAGCAGCGGCACTTTCGTATCTTCTTCCTTGAGATTGTCCCCGATAAATCCCCCCAGGCACACCGTCTGCCCGTCCTTTACCCGAAGCTGCGTCTCCGCCCCTCGCTTGATCAGCACCTGCGGATTGAAATCCTCCGAAATCTGAAACGTTTCCGTGCTCACATCGTTGATCGTCTGTTTGATATTCAGCGTGATATACGCGTCCGGATGAATCTGAGGCGTTACATCCAGCCGCGTCGTCACATCCTCGTATTTTACATCGCTGGTGGACGCTCCTTCCGGCGTCACCTTGGTCGTTGTGACCAGAGGCACTCTCCGCCCCAGCTCGATGTTCGCCTGTGCGTTGTCCTTCGTCACGATCTGGGGCCGTGTGATGATGTCCAGCCGGTTCGTCTGCTGCAGCGCACGGATAAACGCCGTGATGTTGTCGCTGATGATCTGATACGAAATTCCCGTCGTTGATGTGGCGGTCCCTACATTCTGTCGAAGGGTGGTTTTTCCGTTGTGAAACAAGTTGGTTGTATCGTTGTAGGTGAAATCGATCCCCAGTTCCAGCGTATCGTCCAGCGTCACTTCCGTGATGAACACGTCGATCAGCACCTGGTCCACCGGACGGTCCAGCTTGTCGATCAGCTCCAGCAGCTTCGGAAAATTCCGCGAAAACGTGCGGATAATCAGCGAATTCCTCGCCACGTCCGGAATAATCGTCAGTTCCCCGACCGCCACAATCGAAATCGACCGGCTCAGCAGTTCCTGCAGTTCCGGCTCCGTCACCCCCGCCTGTTCCATCGCCTCGGCCAGACCGTCCGGTGCAGCCTCTTTCCGAACCAGCTCGCGCCGGGCCTTGAGCATCTCTTCCGGCAGCGCGGGTGCCTCCGCCGGATAAATCTGCGTAATCAGCTTGGCGATATCCTCCGCTTTCGTGTTGCTCAGCGGCAGATATCGGATTTCCATCCGGTCCACGTCGAACGCCTTCCGCATCTCATCCACTTTGGCGAACACCGACTCGTCGAGGCTCGATAATATCAGCGTGTTGTTCGGGGCTTTCGCTGCCTTGATTTTCTCCTTCAGATTTTCATCCTGCTGCATCAGCTTCAAAAATTCTTCCGCATCCATATATTGCAGCGTTACATATTTTCGGATAGGCTGCGGTTCCGGCGGCGCAGGCGGAGCCGGCGGGGCCAGATCGATGTTGTTCTTCACAAACTTCTCTACCTCCGCGATGACTTCCTTGGGCCCTCGGACCAGGATTTCCCGCAGTTGCGGATGAATTCCGATAAAATCCACCTTCCGCGCCGCCTGGTCCGGTTTATCCGTGCTTCTTGCCAGAAACAAATCCCGAAGCACGGTCACTACCTTGTCCGGATCGGCATACTGCAGCGGAATCCGCCGTGTCTGCGTATCCACCAGGGGCACAATCCGAACCACCTGCCCGTCCATGACCGCCGTCTTGTTCTCCCGGCTCAGCATGTCATTCAGCAGTGGAAGCATCCCTTCCAGATCCACCGGCTCATCGCCCTTGCTGATCAGCGTAATCGGCGCGACGATCGTGCCCGCCCCCTCGTCAAACTGAATCTTATAGGTATCCGACAGCATCTGGAACAAAAGCTTCGGCTCCACGTCACGGTAAAACAATTTCGCCTTAATGCGGTTAACCTTGGCCGGTCCCGGCGGCGCTGCCTCCGCGGATGTGGGAGCGGGGGCCGGGGCAGGCGGCGCTGCGGCCGCTTCTAAAGCCGGTGCGTGTGGAGCGGCGGGTTGCTGTCCGTTTGCCGCTCGGTTTCCCGCGCCTCCAGAGAGGATGACAAACAGTACAAGCAGAAGGATGGCCTGAGTTCCATGTCGGGCAATCCGGGCTTGATTGGGATTTTGTTTTCGTATCATCATGATACCGCCTCCAGGCAGGATGTAAATACTCGGACTTCTTAGCGATTGTCCGAAATGGTTAGTTCACGATACGCGTATTGTCTTTGAGGTTCCGTACCCGACTCCATCACAATCTGAAATCGGTAATTTCCTTCCGGTTGCGCCCGCTCCCCCCAGTGCAAAGGCAAAATATACCCATCGAGCAGACGCGTTTTCCGCCACGCCTGGCGGATTTGCTCCGGGGAGATTCGCCAGGCCAGAAGATATGGACATTGTCCCGAGGCATTCGTGCATGGAATCGCCTGCAAATATATGGTCAGCTCTCCGGGGAACGGCCGGGGCTTCTGATTCGTTCCCAGTGGTGTTATTTGAAGCACATATCCTTCGAGCCCTTCCCCCGCGTCAAAATCCCGGTTTGAGGGCAGATACAGAACCACGAAATCAAGATACGTTTTCTCCGAAATCCGTTCCTCGGGCTTCACCTCTCCGGTCGATAAAATCCCCTGGTATTGTCGGACCATCGCCCCGATTTCTTGGGAATCCGCCGCGGGTATGATCTCCGGTTTCACCATCCCGGCCGGCATGCGGTTCGAGGAGGCGCAGCCGGCAATCCCGGAACCCAGGATTATCAGAAGAATGTTCTGTCTCGACAATTTCATTTCAACGGCTCCATCCCTACCGCTTGGGAGGCGGACCCGGCTCCACCGTGATCTTGAATCCGTCTGCGTCCAGCAGTGTCACTTTTCCCGCTTCTATGCTGATCACCCGCGATGTCCCCAGCATTTCATTCACGTGCATCTTCCGGGGTCGCTCTTCCCCCGGAAATGAAAACAGCGCGAAACTGTCTTCCGGACCCACCGTTGTCCCGATCAGATAATACTGGCTCACCCCCGTGCTCCCCAGCATCCGCTGGAGCGCATCATCGCTGTTTTCATTGACCGCGATTTTCACCTTCCGGCCCGCGTAATCGCAGGTCAGGGAATTCTGTTCTATGGCAAGAATCTTCACGGTTTCAATCAGTTCCCCCGCCTTCACCGTGCGGTATTCGCTGGGATTCTCCATGTAGATGTATGCCGATGAGGTTTCATCCACCTGCGTGATTCCCTTCACCGTGAATGGCCTCTTCAGCCGGCGGGGCAGCAGTTCTTGAACCGGCGGCGTCGGATTCGACAAAGGCACGTTCACGCGACTGACTTTACGGGCGGGCGAAAACACGTTCTTCTCCAGAATCATCTGCTTCATCGCGTCGGTGGGGGATACGGCGGGTTTCGCGTCCGCCTCCGCCGGCTTGGCCGGCGCCGCCTCTTCCCCCGTCGCGTATCCCGCCGCCAGAAGACCGATCAGAACTGCGTACTGCGCGATGCGTGTTGTGCCATCTGAAAAAATCCGAAAAATGGCGGTTGTATTTTTCATGGCAGCAATTTCCTCTTGGAATCGTCATTTTTCGCCTGGGCCGCCGGAATCGAGATGGTCATCTCTACCGACAAATCCCCCGAAGAAAACGGCATCAGCGACGGCAGCGTGCTGTCCAGCCGGGCCGCCAGATCCTTGCGGCGGGATACTTTCAGCTTCTCCACCCGAAGCAGTTCCGGCGATTGATCCAGCTGCACCAGAAATTCCACCAGATCCGGCAGATCCGCGTAAAACGAAACATCATACCGCAGCGATTGAAAATTGGAGTTTTCTTCCAGAGGCCTTCCCGCTGGAGAGCTTAAAGAATTAAAATAAAACTTTCGCTCCGTTTCCAGCTTGTTCAGATACGCGGTGAATTTGTTCTGACGGTCGATCACCGCCTCGTCCAAAAATCCGCTCACCGCGTTCCATTTCTCCACATAATCCTTTTTCTGATCGATTTCGCGCTTCGCTGCCTCCAGCCGCGTCTCATGCGTCTGGATCTGCTGATCCAGATCGCCGATCCGGTTCTGCATACGGACCGCGATCTGCCGTCCCAGCAGAAGAATCATCGCGGCCAGGATAACGGTTGAAATGAGAATGTGCCGTTTTTTCCAGTTCATCGCCGTGCCCCCTCCGCCGGCTGACGCAGATTGCACGTCACGGAAAAGATAAACGGATACAGCGTGTCCCCGGGTTCCTGCATCAGAGATCCCGCCCGCTCCGCCTGCCGGATCATCTCCGATCCGTTCAGACGGTCGATGAATTCCGTCAGTACTTCGCCCTGACGCACTTTGCCGGTAATCACAATGTCCGCCTCGCCGATTCCTCCGGTTCGTCCCGGTCCGTAAATCGTCAGTTCCGTCAGATAGGCGTCTTTGGTATCCGGAAACAGACGCGTAATTTCATATAAAATCTTCAAATACTCCTGGCGACCGCCGTTTTTCTCCGGCGGAAGGAAGGTCCGCACCAGATTCCAGTTTTTCTGCGCCTCCGCTCGCTTTGCCAATATCGGCTCCGCTTCGCTGTATTGCGCATCCACATAGTTCAGATGGGCCTTTCGTTTCTGGAGCTGCGTAAACCAGTACGATGCGACAAGCAATACAATCGCAAGGCAGCCGAAGATCGCGGGCCGCCAGGAAAGGGGTTTTCGTTTTTCCTTCCGCATCCCGCGCGGATGAAGAAAATTAAATCCCACCGGACACGCCGAAAGCCCCTCCAGCGCCGCCCCGATAGCCGCCAGATAATTCCGGTTCTTCTCGAAATCCCCCAGCCCCGGTGCAATCGTCAATTCCTCTGGCTGACCGCACACCCTGATCTCCGTCGTCCGGAATATCTTCCGGATTTCTTCCGACAACGCGTGAAGACGGCCTTCCGCAATCGAGCCTCCCAGATAAAATCGTTTCGGAATCGGGCTTCCGCTCGACAGCTGCGATACATTCAAAATCCGCTGGAGTTCCCGCCCGAATGTCTCTGGATGGCCTTCCCCGTTTTCCCGGCTCGCCATGAGAATTGTCTGAACCGATACGATCCCCGCCGAATCCAGAATCGCCACATCCGTCTGTTCTTCCTCTGCAAAAATGACCGCAAATGGAAAGATTGTCGATTGCCCCCACTGAAACCACAAACTGTTGATTTTCGCCAGCGAACGCATCGTAAGACCCGCCGCCCGGACCGATGTCGCCCCCGCCGCCTGACGGCAGAATTCCACCGCCGAATTCGGCATCGCGGCCAGCGCGGCGCATAACGATGTCGAACCGTCATACTCGTTTCCCTCCGTCGCTTCCGCGTTTCCAAACCATACGTCGAATACCAGATCCTCCGCCGGAAGCAGCAGGGATTGCTGCGCCTGCCGCAAAAGAGAGTCCATTTCCGATTTCGAAAGGTGCTCTGAAGGATGCCGGATCGACAGCGTCCGAAGCATCTCCGCCGGAAGGCGTTTGATCAGTCCCGGTGCATCGTGAAGCGTATAATACGCCCGCCTCGACTGCCATTCTTCCCGCAAAAACGTCTCCTCCAGCGCCTGTCCCAGAAGCGATGGATTCTTCCTCTGCTCCTCGCCCAGCGACACTTCGATAGCCTGGCGCAGCACGAATCCCTTCCCCCGCTCCTGCAAAAACGCGATTCGCAGCGTCTCGTTCTGTATATCGATTCCCAGCACGATGGTGGAGTCTCCCGAACGGGCGGTCAAACCGTTCCGCCGTGTCTCGCCGAGGTCAAATAGTCTTTCATGTCGATCCGTTCCTCCCTCGCCACCCGATGCACCTCGCCCAGCGTCGTCTCACCCAGACGCACCTTCTCCAGCCCCGACTGGAACAGCGTCCGCATCCCCATGCCCATCGCCTCCTGCCGGAGCTGCGATGCGCTCGATTCATGCAGAATATCCTGACGCAGCCGGTCATTCATCACAAACATCTCGAAAATTGCCGTCCGGTCCTTGTACCCGCTCTGCCGGCATGCCGGACACCCGCGGCTCTGATACAGTTCCGCGTTCTCCAGTTGATATTTCCGGCGGATATCTTTCGGAATCGCCGTCTCCGTCGCCTTCTGCTTGCATTCCGCGCACAACAGCCGGATCAGCCGCTGCGCCACTACCGCCTCCAGCGACGACGACACCAGATACGGCTCCACCCCCATCTCCAGCAGCCGCACCGGCGCCGACGGCGCATCGTTCGTATGCAGCGTACTGAACACCAGATGCCCCGTCATCGCCGCCGAAATCGAAATCCGTGCCGTCTCCGTATCCCGGATTTCCCCCACCATGATAATATCCGGATCGTGGCGGAGAATGTTCCGCAGAATCGTCTCGAACGTCAGATGAATCAGCGGATTCACCTGAATCTGCGTAATCCCTTCCAGTTGATATTCAATCGGATCCTCCACGGTGATGATTTTGTGAATCAGCCGGTCCAGCTCGTGAATCGACGCGTACAGCGTCGTCGTTTTGCCGCTGCCCGGCGGCCCCGTCACCAGAATCACCCCGTGCGATAGCTGCAAAACCTGCCGGTACAATCCCAGGTAATCCTCCGGCATCCCCAGCCCGCCAAGCTGCCGAAACGCAATCTGACGGTCCAGAAGCCGCAGCACCAGCCCCTGCCCGAACAGCGTCGGCAGAATCGAACCGCGGACATCGATGGGACGCCCCATCACCTTGATGCGAATCTGCCCGTCCTGGGGCTGCCTCTTCTCCGCGATATTCAGCTTCGCCATGATTTTGATGCGCGAAATGATCGCCGATTCCAGCTCCTTGATTTTTGGAGGCACCGGCTCAGTCTGCAATATCCCGTCCACCCGGTACCGCACCCGCAGATCGTTCTCCAGCGGCTCCAGATGAATATCCGACGCCCCGATTTTCACCCCCTCCAGAAGCACCTGGTTCACGAACCGGATAATCGCCGCGTCCTCTCCGCTGGCGCCCTCTTCCGTCAAATCCACCACCTCGGCTTCCAGCATCGTAATCCCGCCCTCGACGGTCTCCGGAACCACATGCTCTACTGTCTCGGCCCCGATCCCGTAAAGCTGCTTGCTCAACTGCCGGATATGGCTCGGCTTGGCCAGTTTCGCCGTCAGCCGCATTGCCTCCCGCGTTTCCTTCCCCGGCAGCCGCGAAAGCAGCAGCGATAATTCTTCCAACTGCCCGAACTGCCGAGGATCCGCCACCGCGATCTCCAGATTCTGCTCATTCCTCGACAAAGGCACAATCGCATGCTGATGCGCAATCCCCGCAGGAACCGCCTCCACCAGTGCCGGATCCGGCGTAACCTGCTGCGGATCCACCAGTTCCGTATGCAGAAAACCCGCCAGCCCCATCCATACCGCATCTTCCAGATCCGGGTATTTCTTCAAAATTTGATAGTACAAAGGCTCCCCGGGCGACGCCTCGTCATGCAGCTCCGCCAGCACCCGTTCCGGAATCACCCTCTGTTTGCGTAAAAACGTTGGAAAATCCATCAACGTTTGCCTCTTGCGTGTCGGTTCTTCAATCTGGGTAAATTATATAAGCCTAAGCACTTACACACCACAATATCTTTTCGTCAATCCGGCGGCAAATAGGCCAATTTTCCTTGCATTCCCCGCCCAATCGTCATTATCCTTGACCATTACTTCCTCATGAAGTTCATCGCATTACCAGATAAATTAAATAAAAGTTCGTAACCATTTGTCATTCGGAGAGTTATAACATGGAAGCAGCCTCGCTCAACCGTGGCAACATCCCTGTGATTTCTGTTCACGCCTCCTGCCTGCCCGAAGCCTGGGAAAAGACCGTCCTGGCCGTCTGGTCACAGGGCGTTGATGTCAAAACCGAATACGACAAACCCTCCGATCCACCTAGCAAAGACGCCACCGTCATGATTGCCGTCGATAATCCCTTTGCGGAACCGAGGATACATAAAAACTTCCCAGGCGGGCCCGAAGAGCTTGAAGCCTACCGACAGGAAGTCTGCCAGGGCATCCATGACCACTGGATCGACCCCGCCGCGGGCAAATGGACCTATACCTACCACGAAAGGCTGTTTGCCTATGCACCCGTCAATGACCTCCGTAACCCCTGTGCCAACAAGCCGTTCAAGCCGTTCGACCAGATCGATTACGTTGTCCGAAAGTGCTCCGAAGCCTTCCACACCCGCCGCGCCCAGGCCATCACCTGGATGCCCTCCGCCGACCCCGAAACCGACGATCCGCCATGCCTGCAAAGGCTCTGGTTCCGCATCCTAACCGATGAACAGGGCCGCCCCGTTCTCAACATGAACTCACATTGGCGAAGCCGCGATCTCTACAAAGCATGGTTCATGAACGTCTATGCCCTCACCGATCTGCAGCGCATCATCGCGGGGCGGATCAGCGAAAACGTCGGAAAAACCGTCCGCGTCGGCCGCTATGTGGACATCACCGACTCACTCCATATCTATGGCAGCTACTTCCGCGAAGCCCTCCCCCAGATTCAGAAAATGCAGGATGGCGACTGGCAGAGCCGTTCCTGGTCCTCCGACCATCCCGCCTTCGCCATGATGACCGAAGAAGCCAAATCCAAACTCGCCCAGGACCCCGACTGGTACGCCAAAGGGAAGGGATAATCCTACTTAAATCCGCCGAAAGAATTCCCCGGTCGGGTCTAAGCCGCGCCGCGGTAGGGGGGTCAATAGGAATAGCTCCACGTTCCGGACCGTGTGCCGCGGGAGGAGTCCCGGTCAGTGCCCGGGCACTGGAAATTGTTCCATCCGACGGTTTTATTCACGTTCTCCAGTTCGAACGCCGTGGTGCTGTCCGCCACCTTCAGCAGCGCCGAGAACCACAGCCCAAGGTTCACGTTGGGCGTGTCCGACGGATTGTCTTTCCCCCACACGGTTTCATCGAAGCAGTCCGTTTTGAATTCCACGCGCCCGTCCCCGTACAAAATGTTCAGCCCCTTCGGTTCGCCCCCGGCGCTGGCGTGAGGCGTCGCAGACCAGTCGTAGATCAGATCATAGACAAACGTGCGGTTCGCGATTTCATTCGTTTGGCTGGACTTGAATTTGAAATAATGATAGCCCGACAGAACATACTCGCTCGAAGTGTAATATTCGCCCGTCGTCGGGTGAACGTACGAATCGTGCAGGTACTTCGTGTAATTCGGGTCATTGGGGTTGTTCCGAGGCCGGAACCCCGGGCAGTAGAACAGCTCGAACTCCTTCACCAGCCCGGAATCAT
>CAZOTP010000079.1:9399-12445 GCA_964582655.1 uncultured Pirellulales bacterium
GGCCGGAACCCCGGGCAGTAGAACAGCTCGAACTCCTTCACCAGCCCGGAATCATACAGGCACCCGATCCCGAACGGCTTCATCAGCGTCACCGGCCCCTGGTTCGACGCGGCGCTCGCTTTGAGATACCGGGTATGATAATTAATCGTCGTCGGAAGGGGGGTATAGTTGTTCCAGTAGGGGCTGGTGTTCCAGAACGCCTGCGGGGGCAGCAGATTCTTGTTGTCGTTCCCGTACTGCGCGAATCCCATCCCCATTGACCGCATATTGGTTTTGCACACCAGCGTCCAGGCGTAAATCCGCGCTGTATTGATCGCCGGAACCAGAATGCTGATCAGAAGCCCGATGATTCCGATCACCACCAGAAGCTCCACCAGCGTAAATCCGTGCTTGTTTCTCTTCAAGGCCGCGCTCCTTCGCCAAAGGTCCGTCCCTCCGCCCGCCGGCGACTCCGCCGGTCCGTTCCGCCTCCTTCTTCATTATACCGATGCCGCATCCCGATTCCACCCCTTTTCTCACCCTTCGCAATGGATGTCATCACGAGGAGCGAAGCAAAGCCTGTCCCGAGCGAAGCGACGTGGTGATCTCAACTGCCCGACTACCCTGTGGCTGTATCCACGAAGTCTGCGCACCCTTCGCACTTTTCACACCTTAATTCGGGTCCGGAACCGGCTGCAGCGCCACCAGCTTTGGCGTATCCGCCTTCGAATACACGTTCGACCGGTCAAAAATCGCGATCACACGACGAACCGGACCCGCTTCCCCCACACGAACCGCGATATACGCCGTAAACACGTCGCTACGAACCGTCGCTACGTTGCTGATCCGGTTTAAAATTGTGTCCCGTTCTTCCAATTCACCTGTGAGAGTGTCTGTAGTGTTAACAGGTAGAGTAGTTGCATACATCGGGCCACTATTTGCATTTGCAAAAGAATCTTCATTGTTTGCATTTCGTCCATATCGGCGGATATCATAGTATTCATCTATGGCAGAGGGTAAAGTAGCATTTTGAGTAACATTGATAATTTCCGAAACAGAACGGTATCCAGGAGTTTCATTAATGGTTGGTGGATTAGCCATAAGATTATATCCTGTACCCGTTAATCTTGACGTAGCACCCGTAAAGTAATTTGGGGCCCCGCCGCCCCATACCGCGGGAGGTAGAAATGCTTTGTCTCGATAGGCGACTATGGCATTCGCCAATTTGTACTCATTTGAGGTATTAATTTCAGCGGGATCCACAATCCAGGGCAGTTGCGCGATCACAAACCAAGGGGCCGTATTGATGTTAATCCGACCCGCGACTGCCAGTTCAGAATATTCCGTATAGTCGGCATTACTTTCTCCAGGATTATTCACGATTCCATCTCGGTCATTGTCCTCATCATCTGCAACGGGATTATCACTTTTCAAGTTTCCATCATTATCCACGGAATCATTGAATGGATTTAAAATGGTAATATACCGCGAAAGAGCGGCATAATCCGTATCCGCAGCGTCAAACTTTCCCAAATGCGGATGGGTCGCAGGAATATCATTGTTGAATGGGGCTGGATTTAATAGGTTAAACCAGTTTTCAGAAATGGCATGATCTGTAGTTCCATCGTTAAAACCGCCGACAAAGAGAATATTATGGAGTTCCGCTGGATTTCGGAGACGATTTAATTTCGTGTCGTTTGATTCATAGTCGGAAGCTGTGCCTAGTAATCCGGTTATATAGGGAATAGTTTCCAGTCGACCAAGAATGCCGGTATCGTTTGCCGTAGGATTGAAAGTTACATTGTAATCCAGTGAGAATAAACCGTCAATTCGTGTGCCAATGGCTCTGCCCGCACGATCATTGGTGTTGTAAATCTCGCGAAGTGCAGCACCGCCGGAATAGGCGGGGATTATGCCAATAATAGTGACTGTATCAACAGGAACAACCCCATTTAACGTTGCGGTGGGGCCGCGTAGAACAATTCTATCTCCAGAGACGAATGTAAAGCCTGCAGTAGCAATATCATCTCCTTGCGAAAATTCGCTTTTATCTAAATCTCCAGTACTGGAATCAATTAGAACCATAGAGCTGTTGGCATTCAGTGTGAATGCAGGTAAGTCATATATATTGGTATTATTGACAACAATAGCCCACTGGCCTGCTGCCGCGGTAATCTGATTAGGTCCTGGATTATATAAAGTAACAGCGTATTGAGTTGCACCAGCGGTTTGAGAAACACCAAGTCTGGCTATATAAAGATGTCCTGAGATGTCAGGATTTATATTGTCGAAATGTTCATATCCGTAAAATATTCTGTCCACTGTTGCAATTTTGCAGGTCATTGAGGTAATGCTGTTATCATTATCCAGATAATCAATCAGATTCACTGCTAACTGACAGGCTAGAAATTGGCGATTATCCGTGCCGGGAGCGGTCCAAAGAGAAGTCATATTGTTTATATACTTTCCCGCTAAAGTCGCATTGGGAGGAAGCCCCAGATAAATTGCCGCGGCTAGAATATGAATGTTTCTTATTGTACCACTGAAGATTGCATTGGGAGTTGTAACAATGCTATTGACATCCAGTGGTGCTCCGCTTACTCCTCTGGGTGTGGGTGTCCCGGCAGGGTCGCGCCACGCCTCCCATGCCAGTCGCAATGTATCATCAGCAGCCAATCCTGTTAAGTCTGCATAAGGAACTATAATTCGGTCGAAACTGTAGGCGGTTGTGATGCAGCGGCGATTATAATAAATATTATTTTTATTGAAAAATATAGGAGTCCAAATATTGTGTACCTTGTAAAACCAGTTATAGATATTTTCGGTTGGATCAAAGGGGTAAATACGGTATGGATTGGCTTGTGGATTGAAAGTAGCGGGCCATACAAATGCGCACGGAGGGGCAGATGGGGATTGCAAAAAGAATCGGTATCGTAAACTTAGTTCATCCAGTAGATTGAAGGGAGTATAGTATTCCTTCGGTGGCCCCAATGCATAAACTTTCGGATTCAATACCCGTCTTGCAATGTCCGTTTCACTTAAATTATCATTTGCTGCATCATTAATA
>CAZOTP010000080.1:0-12380 GCA_964582655.1 uncultured Pirellulales bacterium
GGGGGGGCGGCGGGGGGCGGGGGGCCCGGGGGGGGGGGCGGGCTTGCGGTTCTGTGTTCCAACCGCGTGGGGCCTGGGGTGATCCGCCACCTGGATTACGGATATCTTCACATTGGAAATTATCAGCGCGGGCCGGATGAGCGTCTGCGGAAATTTGTGGAAATGCTGCAAAACGCAGGGGTAGAGGCGAAGGTAGTGGAGAATCTGGCGCTGTCGCGCTGGAAGAAGCTGGTCTGGAACGTGCCTTTCAGCGGACTGTCGGCGCTGCTGGACCAGACAGTGGATTACATCATGGCCCGTGCGGATCTGCGCCAGCGGGCGTTTCGGCTGATGAAGGAGATTCAGCGGGCGGCGGGTTCGCACGGGCTGACGATCGAGGATGGGTTTCTGGAGAAAATGATGACCGATACGGAGCGGATGAAGCCGTACCATACATCGATGCATCTGGACCGGATCGGCGGGAGGGGAATGGAGATCGAATCGATTCTGGGCGAGCCGCTGCGCCGCGGGGAAGCGATGGGCGCTGCCATGCCGGAAACAAAGCGGCTGTACGAAGAGCTGAAAACGGTACAGGAGGCGATGGTTCCCAAACCACCGGCGGGCGAATGAGGAATGAAACAACGGATGGAAGCGTTTTATTCAGAGATCATGCGTCAGATTGAAAGCCGCCGGATGCTTATCGAGGGGGAACGGGGGCTTCTGGCGGTTTCGGGGGGGCCGGACCGCCTGGCGCTGCTGATTGCGCTTCCGGAACTGCGGAAGCGGGGGAAGCTTCGGGTCGGCGGTTTTCACGTCGCGCATTTGAATCACCGACTTCGCGGAAGAGACAGCGATCGGGATGCCGATTTCGTGCGGCAACAGGCGGACCATCTGAACTTTCCCTTGACCCTCGAAAAAATCGATGTGCTCCAATATGCGAAGGGGAAAAAGCTATCCCTGGAGACTGCCGCGAGGGAGTGCCGGTACGAGTTTCTTGCAAAGACGGCGCGGGCCCAGCAGTGCGGTAAAATTGTTCCGGCGCACAACGCCGATGACAACGCAGAGACCGTTCTGCATCGGATTTTACGGGGGACAGGCATTCGGGGGCTCTCCGGGATTCCGGCGATTCGACGGATGGCGGGAGAGCCGCTCGTTACGCTGATTCGTCCGCTGCTTTCGGTTCGGCGGCTGGCGATTGACGCGTTTCTGCAGGAGCATGGCATTCCGTACCGGGCGGACAAGAGCAATCAGGAGCTGTTTTGCACGCGAAACCGGCTTCGGATGGAGCTGCTGCCCCTGCTTCGCGAGCGATACAACCCGAATATCGATGCGGCGCTGACGCATCTGGCGGAGATCGCGGGGATGGCGCAGTCGCTTTCGGAAGACGCAGCGGAGTCGCTGTCGCGGATTACAGTGGAACGGACGGATCGGGCGGTACGGCTGGACCGGGAATCATTTTGTGCGGAGCCGCGGGTGCTGCAGTCGGAGATTCTTCACCAGGCGATGCGGCGGCTTGGCGCGGGGCTGCGGCGAATCGGATACCGGCAGATTCAAATGATTCTGGAGGCGGCCTCAGCGCGGGGAGGAGGGGAACGGACGATTTCGCTGCCGGATGGGATTTCTTTTCAACTGGAGGAACACAGTTTTTATCTGATTCGCCAAAAAATCGAAGCTCCCGAGGAGCTTTTATCCAGCCGTGAGCCTGTTATGCGAATTTCTGTTTCGGTTCCGGGGACGACGGCGCTGCCGTCTCCGGGGGTGGCGTTTGATTTGCGCTGCGGCGGCGCCGTTTCCATCCATACTCTCGCCACGCAGGTTCTGGACGCCCACTCCGATACTCTCGCCAACTTCCTCCGCACCAAGACGCCGCGGGAGGAGATGCTGGATCTGGATGCCGTGGAGGGGGATCTGGTTTTACGACCCCGTCAGGAGAAGGATCGATTTTATCCGCTGGGAGCGCCGGGGGAAAAAACGATCGGCGATTTTTTCACCGATCATAAAATCCCCCTCTCCCTTCGCGGTCAAATCACTCTGCTGGGTGATTCGAAGCGGATTTTGTATGTTCCGGCGATTCGCATATCGCAGTCCGCGCGGGTGACGCCGCAGACGAGGCGGATTCTGCATCTGCGGTGGGAATAAGGCGGCGGCGCGCCCGTTCGGTGTCGGTATCGCGGGGTTTACTCCGCTCCGATATAGAACAGGTCGCCCAGCGTCCAGGCGGCGTTATCCACGGCATTCTGGATTTGTTCCACGGCGGAGGCGGAGGCGGCAAGGACTTCATCGGCCAGAGCGGTTTGCCCATTTTTCACAAGAAGCTCGGCGAGGTTTTCACCGGATTTCTGGAGCTGGGCGATGGTTCGTTCGCTTCGCCGTTCGATTCCGGTCAGAGTTTGGTCCGCCAATTGCTGCGCTCGATCGATTTTCCCGGCATCCAGCAGCGCTTCAATCCGGGAAACGGCGTGTTCAACCCGCCAATCGATATCCCGGCAGGTGAAATTGGCGGTTGCTGCGGACCCCTGGATATAGAACTCCGCCAGTCGGGCGAAATTCGGTCCTTTTCCCCATCCGCCGGCGGCATGAGCGGGAATGGCGGTCAGCGCGACACATGCGATCATCCAGCCAATGCTTCGTTTCAACATATATGTTTCTCCTTATAGACGCGCGTTGGAAGTTTGCCGGCTGTCATAGCAGGCAGTGCGCCATCTGATTTTTTCCTGGAAATCTCGATCTGACTGCCGTCCCTGTGAAAACCCGCCTGATCCCGCGTTCGTCTATTTTAATGTATAATACAAATGCAAAAAAGGCTATCCCCTCCAGCCTGAAAATCAAAATGGGTACAAAGTTCGCCTTTTCCCAGACGGCACGTTCGGTATAATCCGTACCCGCCGCCGGCGGATGAGGATTATTGTCTCCCGATGGGGCAAACACCCTCGCCTTCAGGAGATGGTGGTTTATTTCAGTTCGACGGACCAGTAGGCGTGATCGAGGAACTGTTTCCAGGAGCGGTAACGGCCATCGCTCATGTTGATGGTGATGGAGGGGCTGCGGGCGGGCTTGACAGGTTTGGCGATGAGTTTCATGCCGGCCTGCTTGGGAGTCTGTCCCCCTTTTTTCACGTTGCACTTCATGCAGGCGCAGACCAAGTTGTCCCAGGATGCGCCGCCTCCCAGGCTGCGGGGGACAACATGATCGAGACTCAGCTCGCTGGGGGGATATTTTTTCCCGCAGTACTGGCATCGATTCTGGTCGCGGGCATAGATGTTCCGGCGGTTAAGTTTCACGTCCCGACGGGGGAGATGATCGTAGAACAGCAGTCGGACGATGCGGGGGACGGCAATGCTCAGGTGGACGGTATGAATCCAGTCATGCCCATCCGGCTCGAACTGCTGTTTCAATTCGGAGACTTCGACCCAGCTGTCGAAATCGTAATTGACATACTGGCCCGCTTCGAGGGAAACCACCTCGGCGAGGTCCCGAAAGAGAAGAGAAAACGCCCGGCGGGCGTTGACAACCCGTATGGCCATATAGTGCTTGTTCAGCACGAGTACATGACTGTCCAATGCCGAGGCCGCAATTTCCATACGTACACCTGAATCCGAGATGTGTTTCGGATTCGATCCGGGAGCGTTTCTAAAACGACCATTCCCCGGGAATCAATTACATCCTGTAAGAGAATCGGAAGGTCCAATAACTTGGCTCCGCTTAGCTTATAACAGATCTTTTGGGGAGAAACAAGGGAATTTGCTGCCTGTGCGTGGACTGTGGTGCCGTGTGACGACTGCCAAAAGGGGGATGGATTGGACCGGTTTGGAAAAAGCATGCCATATTGGCAGGAATTTTATGGTTTTTCAACTTGACCGGAAATTAGGAAAAAATCGCGTTACCTCTTACATGACAACGGCTTGCGAATTTTTCTCACCGTCTGGCACGCATTTTGCAAATATGTATTGCGTGAGGTAAAAAAACAAGTAAATAGGAACAGGAATAACGGCGGATGGAAACGTGTGTTTCCGAATGAGAAACAGGAACCGTTTTTTTGGAGGTATGTACCATGTTACCGATTCTCAAACATTTTGAACCGCTTCAGCGAAGGGAGCGATGGGATTCGCTGGGACAAATACTGGAGAATTTGTGGTCGGATGATTTTCCGATGATCAAGGCGTTCGGGAATATGGACGTCTATGAGGATGAGAACAATCTGCATGTGGAAGCGGAGCTTCCCGGATTCAAACGGGATGAAATCCAGATCACGTTGGAAAACAATATTCTCCATATCGAGGCGGAACGGAAACAGGAAACGGAGAATAAGGATGCCAACTATTATGTTCGGGAACGGACGCAGGGAAAGATGTCTCGCGTGGTTCGGCTTCCCGTTCCGGTGCAACCGGAAAAGGTTCAGGCCGCCTTTGAGAATGGCATCCTGAAAGTGACCCTCGAGAAGCAGCAGAAGAACAAGACCCGGAAGATCGAAATCAAATAAACGATTGGTGTTTGTGCAATCCGTGCGCTGCGGCGGGCGTTTCGCCGCGGCACTAGAAGCCGCTGTGCTCCAACCTCCAGCGGCTTCTTTCGTTTTATCCTTCCCGCTCCGCCAAGAGCAGCATTTGCAGCAGATGTTTCCGCCCGGCGCGGAGAAGGCTGGTTCCGGAAAATCGCTGTGTGAATTCGTCCTCGGTCATTTCCCCCACCTTTTCCGCCGAAAGACGTTCCCCGTCGATTCGAGGCTGAAACTCCGGATGATTCGCCTCCAGTGCCGTTTGATTGTAGGGGCAGACGAGCTGACAATCATCGCACCCGAAGATCCAGCCATGGAGGGTTTTGGCCGCCTCATTGGGGATTTCGCCTTTATATTCGACGGTCCAGCAGGAGTTACATTTTCTCGCATCGAGCTCTCTGGGGCCTGTCAGCGCTCCGGCGGGACAGGCATTCAAACACTTCTGACAATCGCCGCAGCCATCGGGGAGGGGGGAATCGGGGGATAGCTCCAGATCACAGAGTATTTCACCCAGAACCAGCCAGGAGCCATAGTCCGGATTGATTAAAAGCGTATTTTTTCCGATCCAGCCCAGACCAGCCCGAGCGGCATGCGCTTTCTCGGCCAGCGGGGCGGTATCGACAAAACAGCGGTACCTCATGGGAGAAGAAAGACGTGACTGGATTTTTTCGGCCCATCGAAAGAGTCGTTCCCGCATCCCATCGTGGTAATCCCGTCCCCAGGTATAGCGGGCGACGCGAACCGTCTTGCCATCCGCTTTTATTCGACTGCCGGAATCATCCCCTGTATAATAACTCATTGCCGCGCAAAGGATGCTTTTCGCTCCGGGCATTAATTGGGCGGGATCGATTCGTTTTTCGACATTTCGGGCAAGATAGGTAATTGGGCCCTGGCGGCCCTGCTCAATCCATCGACGAAGAACATCCGCATGTTCGATCGGAAGGGCGGGTGCGATTCCCACCCGATCAAACCCCTCGTCCCGTCCCCACTGTTTAATCTGTTCGCTGAATGTTTCGACCGACATGGCTTCCCCCCGAATGCACATAGATCTTTTAGAAAACGTTTTAAATATCCAGATTTTTCACTTCGAGGGCGTGGTCTTCGATAAACGTGCGGCGCTGGGCGACGTTATCCCCCATGAGAATGGCGAACAAACGGTCGGCTTCTACAGCGTCTTCGAGTTTCACGCGAAGGAGGGTTCGGCGCTGGGGGTCCATGGTGGTCGCCCAGAGCTCTTCGGCATCCATCTCGCCCAAACCTTTGAACCGCTTGATTTCGATGCCTCGGCTGCCCAGCTCCCGGATTCCCTTGATGATGGAAGGCGGATTGGGCACATCCGTAACGGCGCCCTCGCCGTCCACCAGGGCGAATTTGGTCTGGATATGCTCTCCGCTGACGGTCTGTTCTTCTTGGCGGAAGTAATCCGTGGGATGGATATCGAATTCGCTGAGCCTGGGCCGGATTTCGTTGAGACGATGCACTTCATGCATTTCCTGGGCGGTAACCGAGAGTCCGACAGATTCGCCGGCGGTCTGGGATTCTTCCGAATCCTTCTCTTCCGGCTGCAGCGGCTCTTCCTTTTCGGTGCCCGTCAGCTCGGCGCAGCGGCGGCTGAACGATTCTTCATCGTGATAGAATTCTTCGCGGCCTTCGGCGACGATCCGATACGCGGGCAGACCCTTTTCCTCTCCGCCGTCCTGGGCAACGAATTCCTTCAGATCCACCCCTCGATGACGGAGAATCCGAAGCTGCGATTCCACTTCGACCAATTGGTCCAGGAGAATCCGCAGTTTGTCCTCCTCCACGATCAGTTCCGGCGCATTTTTCCGCCGGATAATCAACTTCGTTCCCTCCAGCCCCTGTTCGGTGAGCATCCGGTGCATTTCCAGCTCGTTGAGGACGTAGGTTTTCTGCTTCTTCCGGCTGATCTGGTAGAGCGGGGGCTGGGCAATATAGACCATATCGTTACGAATCAGCTCCCGCATCTGCCGGAAGAAAAAGGTCAGCAGCAGCGTGCGGATGTGCGCACCGTCCACGTCGGCATCGGTCATGATAATCACTTTTCCGTAGCGGCGCTTGCTGAAATCAAATTCATCCGTTCCAATGCCCGTTCCCAGTGCGGAGATAATGGTCCGGATTTCATCGTGATTGAGCATTTTGTCGATGCGGGCTTTCTCGACATTCAGGATTTTTCCCTTGAGGGGGAGGATCGCCTGGAATTTTCGGTCGCGGCCGCTTTTGGCGGATCCGCCCGCCGAATCCCCTTCCACGAGGTACAGCTCGGTGTTTTCGATTTCGCGGCTGGAGCAGTCGCTCAGTTTACCCGGCAGATTTCCGCCGCTGAGCGCCCCTTTTCGGCGGGTGAGCTCGCGGGCTTTTCGCGCCGCTTCGCGGGCGAGCGCCGCCTGGATTCCCTTGTTCACCACCTGCTTGGCGACGGCGGGATTTTCCTCCAGAAACTGCCCCAGCAGTTCGTTTACGGTGGTCTCGACGAAACTGCCGATCTCCGGATTCATCAGACGAACCTTGGTCTGAGCCTCAAACTTGGGGTCGGGGAGCTTCACGGAAATAACGGCGGTCAATCCTTCCCGGAAATCTTCGCCGCTGGGGGGTTCGCCTTTCAGGAGATTGTTCACTTTGGCGTAATTGTTCATGGTACGGGTCAGGGCGGATCGAAATCCGCTGACATGGGTTCCGCCATCCATATTATGGATATTGTTGGCATAGGCCGACACCTCTTCGGTGTAGCCGTTTGTATATTGCATGGCAATGCTGCATTCCATTCCCGCCTGCTCATCGCGACGGGAAATTTGAATCACGCGGGAATGCAGGACTTCCTTGCCGGCGTTCAAATGCTCCACAAACGCCGACAGTCCGTTTTCGAAATGATACACCTCTTTTTTCCCATCGCGGTTGTCTGTCAGTATTATTTGCAGTCCCGCGTTCAGGTACGCCAGTTCCCGAAGGCGGTGTGAAACCATGTCAAAGCGGAACGTGGTTTCCGGGAAAATTTCCGTGTCCGGCTTGAATTTCGTTTTGGTCCCCGATTTTTTGCGGGGTCCGATCTCCCGCATCTCCCCCTTCTTGATTCCCCGGGCAAATTCCATGCGGTAGCCTTTTCCTTCCCGGCAGACTTCCACCTCAAGCCATTCCGAGAGTGCATTGACGACGGAAACACCCACGCCATGAAGGCCTCCGGAAACCTTGTAGCTTTTCCCGTCAAACTTCCCGCCCGAATGCAAAATGGTATGCACCACTTCCAGCGCCGATTTTCCGGTGCTCTTCTCGATGCCCACCGGGATGCCTCGACCATCATCCTCCACGGTACAACTGCCGTCCGGGTCTAGAGTTACGCGAATAGTGGTGCAGTAGCCGGCCAGCGCTTCATCGACCGAGTTATCGACCACTTCGCTGATGAGATGGTGAAGCCCGCGGATCTGCCGATCTCCGATGTACATTTCCGGGCGTTTTCGGACCGCCTGCATCCCCTCCAGCACGGTAATCTGATCCGCGCCGTACCCCGAACTGTCCGCTACATGCTCCGGCGGCATCACGTCAAATTCCTGTTCCGTCATACACTTTTTCCTTCTACTCAGGTTCCTGCGGTGCATTTGTCCTGAATCCGGGATTATCCCCTGAAAATCCGTATTTTGCAATCACAATGTTCCCCCGCAAATCCGGCGAGAATCGGGAAAAATACGGCCTTTCTCCCCTTTTTTGGCCCCCAATCCGGGAGCATTCCAGAGCGGATTTCTTTCCCCAAAAAAGAGAGGCCGATGTCTGCTGATCATCGGCCTCGTAGCGTCCCGGCACAAAAGGGGTGTTTATTGCCCGATTCGGCCTGCGGAACTTTCCAACGATTATAGGTCGTTGGAAATCCATAACTTCCGGTACTCCTTATCGTCTCTTTCCCCGCAAACGTTCAGCCAAAATCCTGAAAAATAAATTATTTCCCCCTCTTCTTTTCTCCCTTCTTTTCCTGCACAAAAACCAGCCAAAATTCCGATATACTCAGAACGAACATAAGGTGATTTGTATGAGTTGCCCCTATATTGACGCCAATATCCCCCGATGCAGCCAATGCCTGAATCTGAAGAACATTGAGGACGCCTTTGAGCTGTGCGCCGACCAGTATGAGCTCTGTCCCCTCTATATCGAACTGCATCTCCAGCAAGTCTCCTCGGCAGCCAATCTGGAATCGGACGATTCCTGATCGATCCTTCCGTTCCCGGCGGGATACCACCTGGAACGGCCGCTTTGAAATCCCTGGGCATGGATGGCCGGGGAAAACCTCTTACAGGCAGACCGGATACGATACGGAGATCCACCCTGCCTTGGACCTTTGCAGGAATTTTGAGAATGTCCGGAGGACATGAACATTCCTGGCCGACCCACCAGATAGAACCCTTTGCCCATTATCTAATCACGGAATGCGGCCTGTCCAAAAACACCCTTCTCTCCTACCGCCGCGACCTGAAACGCTTTCAACAGTTTTGCCTCGCGGAACACATCGATTCCCCCCATGACCTGACCCCCGTGCTCCTGCAGGGCTTCGCCCGATATCTTTCCCGGCAGAGACTCTCGACGGCCTCTGTTGCGCGACACCTCGCTGCATTGAAAATGTTTCTCCGGTATCACCTCCTCTGCGGTCTGATGAAAAAAGATGTATTTTCCGTGGTGGAGTCCCCCAAACTCTGGCAGCGGATTCCCCGCATCATGTCCGTCGATCAGACCGCCGCTCTGCTGGAAGCGATAGACAAAAGCAGTCCGTTCTGGCAGCGCGACCGCGCTGTTCTCGAACTCCTCTATGCCACGGGCATGCGCGCCTCCGAAGCCGCCTGTCTTCGGATTTCTGACCTCAATCTCCAGATCGGCTACATCCGCTGCTTTGGAAAGGGGAACAAGGAACGCGTGGTCCCGATTAATCAGACCGCCACGGCGGCGCTGGAAGAATACCTTCGTGACATGCGCCCCAATCTCGCCGGAGAAAAACACCCCGAGGAACTCTTTCTCTCCCGAACCGGTCATCCTCTCGACCGCATCGACATCTGGCGGATTGTCAAGCGTGCCCAGCGCCGGGCCGGAATTGTGGGAAAAATCAGCCCGCATACGCTACGTCACTGCTTCGGCTCGCACCTTCTGCAGGGGGGCGCCGATCTACGCGTCGTCCAGGAAATGCTCGGCCACGCAAATGTCGCCACCACGCAGATCTATACGCATGTGGATTCCCAGCATCTCCGCGCCATGCACAAAAAATACCATCCCCTCGGTTGAAATTTGTCCGTTCGCGGTCTGTCTTTTCCCGTTTGCAGATTCGAACGGACCAACGTCCGCTGGGATTACCAGTAATGCGGAGTAGGGCCGTCCGTCGCGATGTATCGAACCTCCATCTGCGGAAATCCCTCCCATCGCACATGCCCGTCCAAAAAGAGAATATTCCCTCCCTGCGGCTCCGTGGATTGATTTTGGAGGTGGTTCGTATAATACACCGTGCTGCCATAGACCTTTACAAAATCCTCTTCCCGCGGGTCCTGCGTCCACACCGCATCGGTTACCAGGGGTCTTCCCGCCGGCCAGGGGTCCGTGGTTTTCCGGCAGAAAATGGTTCCGGAATAAGGCGACTGCGTATAAACCTGCTTGTTTGAGCGCCGCGGGGGCTGGCCAAAATCCATGATCCAGAAATAATCCGTCCGCGCCCATCCGCTGATCGCTTCGGCGGGATCCATCGAAAGCAATTCCTCTTCCGACATCCCTTTTCCGTTTTTCCCGCCGGGCCAGTTGAAGCGGGACAAGTACCGCTCCACATAGACCCGATCCGATTCGCCTCGCTTCAAACTGTTGTTCGGGCAATACAGCGACTCCATTGCTCCATACCGCAATCGCACCGCTTCCGCGGCGTTGTACGGAACATCGGTGAGAAAATCCCCGACTGAAAAACTTACCAGAGGTAGTACATCCCGATAATCCGCGGCATAGCCCTGCATCGCCACCCCCACCTGCTGCAAATTCGTTCCGCAGACCATCCGCCTGGCCCGGTCCCGGGCTTCGTTCAGAGCGGGCAGCAAAATCGAGACGAGCAGCGCAATGATCGAAATCACCACCAGAAGTTCGATGAGCGTAAATCCTCGGATTCTTTGGCATTTTCTCATACGCCGTACTCCATTCCCTGTGCCGTGCCCGCCCGAAACGTCCAGATCTGCTTCGACGGGAATCAATCTATCGAAACCGTCTTCATTATATCCTTTTTTCCAAAGAAATACAAAAAATGCGCCGAATCCTCATCGGCCCGTGCATATCGATATAAACCATTGCTGCCAAATAAATTACCGCGAATTATTCCAGCGGCGTCACCCGCACATGGTCAATCGCAATCCCATTCTCCTCCCCATTGCCGCCATAAAAATAAATCCAAGACCATTCCAAGACCTTTTGAATTGTATTGCTATTTTACGCCAGATTTTTCACGGCTGGAGCGGCAAAATGCGGATGCGGTCGAATGCGGCCCCGTTCTCTTCCCTACCGGCGGTAATACAAATATGATTCACGCGTTCGGCCAGGTCCACTTCACAGCTTGCTTCGCACCACTCCCCCGCGACCTTGCCGGGCACAATCTCCAGATCCTGCTTGCGGGTTTCATTCACCCGGACTCCGCATGTCACGGCTTTCTCGCCGGCAAACGAATACCGCACGGTACAGCGGTATCGTCCGCTTTTACCGCTTGGAACCATAATGGTCAGGCGAAACTCGTTATCCGTGGGTCGTGTTCTCACGGCATAGCCCGTTCCGTAAAAGCCTGCAATCGCTTTTTGAAACGATCCGACCGTGAGCATGTTCTCCGGAGCTTCGGCTTCGAAAACCGCGCCTTCCGCTCCGATCACCGGATACCGCAGCACCGGTTTGATCTCCTCCCACGCACTGAGTTTCAGCACCACAACCCCATGCGCCGGCACCGTTACTGTGTATGACTCCCCGATCAATCCCAGATCCTTATGCTTCCACAAATCCCGCGCAAACGCCTTTTCCCTGATACCCAGATCGCACAGATTCAGGGTGATTTCCGCCGCGGAGAGGCTGTGATTCAAAAACGCCGCCGCGCACTCGGTGGGCTTCTGCAGTTTCTTCACCCACACCTGCAAGCCCTTCTGCGATTCGGTGATTTTTCTCGCCTGATATCCCAACGGATCCTGATTCAGCGCGATTACTTCCCGGTTCGTTAATATCTCCCGCACGGAATCGCTCATCGTTCGCAGATCGTTCCCGGCAATCAGCGGCGCGCCAAGCATCGCCCACATCGTGAAGTGCGTACGACTTTCCTCTTCCGTCAGTCCTTCGCGGCCCACCTGCAAAATATCTGGATCGTTCCATCCGCCGGGACCGTTATACTCTTCCAGTCCCGCCTGACTTTCAATTACATTACGAATTGACGGACATCCCCGCTCCATCTCCGGCGGATGCTCCCATACCGGCGCGATGTCGCCGGTGGTCCGCCACAGATTGGCGACCGTCCGCAGAAATCCGTACCGCCGCCCGGCGTTCACGCTGAGCACGATGGGCCTGTCCAGCGAATCCAGGATCGTCCGCCAGGGAGCCAGCACGTTTTCCGGACTCCCCTTGCAGCCGCACCAGTCCAGCTTGATAAAATCCACGCCCCAAGCCGCGAATGTCTCCAAGTCCTTCTTCTCATAGCCCATGCTTCCGGTATATCCCCCGCAGGTCCGCGGCCCGGGGCCGGTATAAATCCCGAACTTCAGCCCCAGCCCGTGCACATAGTCCGCCACCGCCGCGATGCCGTTTGGAAATGTCTCCGGATTAGCCAGCAGCGCCCCGTTTTCATCCCGACCCTCCACCAGCGTTGCGTACGTCCCCTCCTCCACCTTGCCCTTCTGCCACGAATCGTCGATCACCA
>CAZOTP010000081.1:0-12343 GCA_964582655.1 uncultured Pirellulales bacterium
CGAGTTCCGGCGCTTTGGATGGGAACAAAACATCGCCCCAGACCGCAAAGTTTGCCTTCCCGGTCAAACAGCCCCAGCTTGAAATAACTGGTTCCCAGGTCGATTCCCAGCACCACGTCCATGCAGGTTTCCTCAGGATGGATTCACGCCGAGCATCTGGAGAGTTTTCTTTACAAACAGCGCACCGCTTTCATGGGAGAACATCGCATTGGAGGCTTCGTATCCTCCTTCGCGGGCGGCCTCTTCCGTAACGATGTACCCCTGCAGCTCCCCGTTCGCCAGCGAAATGACAAATGTATCCGGACTTCGCTGCTTCACCTGCAGGGCGTATTCAATGAAAATCTCACCGTTCCATCCCGCAAAATTCCACGGCCCCGCCGAAAGAATCTGAATTTCCGCCGGCATACACTCTGCTGCGGCGCGATCCAGCCGCCGGTCCGCCTCTGCCTGCGCCAGGGTAAGCGTTTCCTCCGCGCCAAACCAGTCCACTTCCGCCGTGCGAATCTGCCCAGGCGCAGCATTCTGGTTTCGAAGCCGCTGCAAAGTTTCCCAGGCATTTTTTAACCGTACGCTCGCCTCCTCCACCGAAGGAAACGTCCGTCTCGGAAGAGAAAGAAAGTCCTGACGGACCCGCAGATCCAGATTTGACGAAAACCGGATATTCAGAATTGCCCCCGCAATGGATTTCCCCAGCAGTTCCCCCAGCCGCTTTGCCTCTTCAAAGGTATTGCTCCGCGTCACATGCCGGGGACTTTGATTCCCCGCTGGTCCCGTGTGATGCAGAACCGGGCAATCCTTCCCAACCAGAGTCTGCTGCAGATACTGTCTGGTCATCCCCGGGAAATCCCCCGAAATCAGCGTCGAATCCTCATGTAGCACCGTTGGATGCATCGAGCAGACCAACATGCACGCCAGAGGCTTGTTCGTATGGATGGATCGAACCAGCATGACTGGAACGTTCGGATCCGCCGGCCCTTTCGAGTCCCGCCGGTTCGTACCTACCGCGCTGCCGTCCGCGGTGGATAATCCAATCTCCGCCGGCTCCAGGTTTGCATGTGCATGCACTCCCGCCGCAATAAGTTTCTCTTGAAGCTGCTTCAGATACTCCGGATCCGGATCGGGAACCGCGCTGTCTGACTCATTGCTGATCATCTTCAGTGTGATCGGTCCGGAATGTGTGTGCGTCGCGGAAATCAGGATATTCGATTCCGGAATTCCCGTCCGCTTGCGGATAATACGGCGCACCCCCTGAACCATGGGCCTGGGTACCCAGATAATGTCATTGGCGATAAACAGAATTGTTGTATCCCCGTTCTTCAAGCACAGCGCCGAGCTGAGCAGCGGATCATGCACCCCCGTGCTGAACCGGCGAACATGGGGATAGCCGTACAGAAATTGCGATGTCGTCGGTGTAATGTCCGCCACCGCCGCGCCGGCATACAGAATGGATGGAGCCGCTCGTCCCGTCACGATTAGTATCCTTTGTCCCAGTCCGGCTCTATATTTTGAGCAATGTTTTCCGTCACGTACACATCCGTACGAAGAGTTTGCAGAATTGACTCCGGTATCAGAGGCGTCACCGGCCCGTGGAGAACCAGCCGCGTCGTCAGCCTCTGCCACGATGTGCTCGTGCCGTGCACCCCGATCCCGTGGAAATCCAGCCGGTTCTTGGCCCGAATCACGTCAAGAGGCCCGATGGTCGCCGCCTTGGGCGGAACCGCCGAAAGATCCCCGCTCTTGCCGAAACTGCCGTGCAGCGAATTCTGCGCCAGCGTAAACGGACTCAGCGTCACGATGCGAGCCCCAAACGTCTTCCACTTCTCCAGCGGCGCCTGAAATTCCGGCGCATCCGGCTCGATAAACGCCAGATGCCCCGTCCAGCCCGGACCGCTGTAGCACACGTCCGCATTCCCTGCATCTGCGATCATCTTACTGTAATCTTTGATATTTTTGTTGGAAAAACATACAAACTGCTTCCGGGGCGGCCGCAGATCCTCCTCAATCTGATAATAAAAATAATTCAGCATCGAATACCCGAACCCGAACCGCCAGTCCTCCGGAGCGATATTCCCGTCCTGGTCCGCATATTCATCCATCGCAAATCCCCAGAGATTCTTGCAGTTCAGCCGGCAGGCGTTGATAATCCCCGCCACATACCGGTACCCCGGCCAGGGATTCGGGATAATCATCACGCATTTCTCGCCTGTATCCGACGACCGCTTGATCCGCCCAATCATGTCCGTGAACCAGATGAACATCAGCTCTTCATCTTTGACAATCCGGATTTTGTAATCCGGATTGGCGTGCCTGGTCAGATCCTCTTTTTGAATATTCCGGCATCGCTGGATTTCTTTTTTATCGCGAAATGGAATACACAAAGATGGCTCAAATTCAAATGTGGACATCTTGATACCTTTCTGTCTGTAGATTGTCAATATCAACTCATCTTTTGGTAATAGCATTCTCCACGAATCCAGGTTCGAAGCACCTCGCACGAAGGGGTCATCAGGACCAGATCCGCATCAAATCCAGCCTCTATCTGCCCCTTCCGGCTGCCCAGTCCCAGCACCTGTGCCGGATTCGCCGACGCCAACCGTACCGCACGGGGCAGCGAGATTCCCAGCATCTCCACCGCGTTTTTCACCGCCAGGTTCATTGTCAGTCCGCTGCCCGCCAGCGCATGGGGATAAGGCGATTTCTCCGTGTACCGCGCCGGCATTCCGACGCCCGCAATTTCAATCTCGCAATCGTTAAACGTCGGATACCTCCCCGGCCGCAGACCCGCTCCGATGTTTGCATCGGTAATCAGGCATACTTTATCCGCCGGTTTGCACATCATCGCCATTTGTATCGCGACCGGGTGAACGTGAATTCCGTCGAGGATAAAATCCACACTGACTCGGGGATCTGCAAGGATCGCCTCCACCGCCCCGCAGGACCTCACGCCCGCCTCCGTAATCTCCGGAACCGGGAATACATCGTAAAAATGCGTTGCGTGCCTGGCGCCCGCTTCAATCGCCGCCCGGGTTTGCTCCACGTTCGCCTGCGTGTGCGTGATGAAAATCGGGGTGTTTCCGTTCGCCATGAGCGGAAGCACCTGGCCGATATCCGGCACATCCGGCGCAATGCTGAAAATCACCCGATGCGGATGAACCGCCTTCTGCATCGCTTCAATCCGTTTTGCATCGGGTTTTCCTGTTGCTTCTTTGGGTAATGCGCCCGTCAGTGCAAGGTGAGGCCCTTCCACATGAAATCCCAGAATCGCTGCGCCTCGGGTCCGGATTTTCGCCAGCCGATTCAAAAATTCGGCATCCTTCCCCACCGGCAGCGGGCAAACTGTGGGCAGAAAACCGGTCACCCCGAACTGCGGAAGTGCAAGGCACATCCCCTTCAAATCCTCCGGCCCTCGGTCAACCAAATAATTCAGACACCCATGAATATGCAGATCGATCAATCCTGGCGACAGAATCATCCCTTTTGCATCGAAAATTTCATCCCCGCTTTTTACTCCGGCCAGCTCTCTGCTAAAACCCCTCCAAACGATTTTCCCTGATTCCAGTATGACCGCCTGATCCTCATGGAGTTTCTCCAGCGCGATGCAGTTCGCATGCTTAATGATCAGACGCGACATCAATTTGCCCTTTCCGCACCGTGGAAATCAGCTTGACCTTGTCCCCGCGGTAATACGACTCGAACACCCCGACAATCTTGCCCTCCTGGGAATATACGATATCTGTCGTCATCAGCAGGGGGGAATTGGGCTTGAGATTCAGGATCTCCGCCGCTTCCGAATCCGCGGTCACTGCTTCGATCACCTCTGTGAAATGGGACATCTGAAATCGCTCCTTTTCCGACCACGCCTCTAGAAAGTCCACCCGGACCAAAGTCGCCTCATCCAGCTGTCGTGACATCTCCTGCCGAATATACGCACGGTCAAAAGCGATCGGCCCATCCGGGGTCATGTCCACCCGCTCTGCAAAAAAACAGGCTTCCGTCCTCGGAATTCCCAGTTGCTCGGCAATCGGGCAAGGGGGGACCGCCAATCCGCTCCGGCGCAGCTGCCTTTGCATCTGAGGCAGAGCCGTAGTCACCGAGCGGGTGTAATCGGTGTTGAGAATGGGGAATTTCGGTGTTCGGAAGCTGCGTACAAATGTTCCCCGACCCTGACGCCGTTCCAGAAGACCCTGATCCTGAAGCAATTGCAGAGCATGGCGGGTGGTAATGCGGGATACTCGAAATTCCTCGCATAATTGTCTCTCCGTCGGGATTTTCTGTCCCACCGCATAATACCCCTGGAGTATCCGATTCCGTAATTGCTGGTAGATTTGATCGTATGCTAATTGGATTGCCATAATCATACATAATGACATAACCAATTATGCTTGTAAAGAAAAATATTAAATTAAATAGCTTAATAATCAAATTATATATTGACAGATATTGTTATAATATGTTAAAATTACAATTTATATGACAAAACATAACAAAGGTAGCACGGAATATCGCAGGGACTGCATCCTTCAGCAGCTCTCCCAAAACCGCCATGCAAGTATAGCAGAACTGGCTGTGCAGCTTGGAGTTAGCGAAATGACAGTCCGCCGGGACCTCAACCGTATGGAAAAGCTCGGCCATGTCCAGCGAACCCATGGCGGGGCGTTGGCCGCAGAACGAATGGCCTTCGAATTCGATTTCGCCCTGAAACGACAGACCCGTCAGAAGGAAAAACAAGCCATCGCGCGCCGGGCCCTGGAACTGGTCCATCCCGGCCAGAGGCTGATCCTCGATACTGGAACTACAACTCTCGAACTGGCGTTTCTTCTGAAAGAGTTTCAGGATCTAACCGTTATCACCCCCAGTCTTGCTGTCGCTTCGGTATTGCAATTTTCGCCCGGCATTCAGACAGTTCTCCTGGGAGGCGTCATCCGACGGGGCAGCGCGGACCTCACCGGTTCCCTGGCGGAAAATAATTTGATGATGTTCGCGGCCGATCTGGCCTTTCAAGGCGCCGATGCCATTGGACCCGATGGCGCGATGTACAGCGACGATCTGCGAATCGCCAAAGTCGATCAGATTATCCGCAAGCGAGCGGATCGCTCCTTCGTTTTGGCCGACAGTTCCAAGATCGGAAAAACTGCGCTCTCGGTCAATGGCTACGTCCATCAGGTTGATGGCTTGATTACCGATAACGGTATGCCCCATGAATATCAGGAAAAATTCCAAAGCCTTGGCGCTCAGATTATGATTGTCCCCGTATAAACAGGAGTCCCTTATGATCGTTTCCGCCTCCGCAGTGAATAAAAGACCTTCCCTGGAGTGGGGTAAGGTCGATTTAACCAAATTTCCTCAACTTTCCGGCGACATCCCAGGCCCAAAAAGCAAGGAAATCCACTATCGGACCAGCCGCTACATGAAAGGCTTTTCCGGTCAGGTCAAGCTCTTTCCGGTTGCCTTTGAATCCGGGCGGGGTTGCACCCTCACCGATGTGGATGGCAACACCTATATCGACTTCTCCAGCGGCATTTATGTGACTACGCTGGGGCACTGCCATCCCAAAGTCACCGAAGCTGTGCAGAAATACGCCGGTCAGTTGATGAACGCTCATGATTTTTCCTCTCCCATCAAGATGCATCTCATGGAAAAACTCGTCGAAATGCTCCCTTCCAACCTGAAGGGATTCCAGCTTTATGACAGCGGAACCACCGCCGTTGAAGCGGGGCTCCGCGTCGCCCGAGCCGCCACCGGAAAACATGAATTTGTAAGCTGCTTTATGGATTTTCACGGGAAATCCTATGGTTCCGTCAGTCTCGCCCAGATGCGTAGCAGTTGTTACGGACCTACCCGCGCGCCGGGTTTCCACATGGTGCCACGGCCTGATCCCTATCGGCCCATCTGGACCAAGACTGACGGCCAAATTGACACCGACGCCTACATCCGATTTTTTGAAAAATATCTCGATGAAGGAACCGCCGGCCAAGCCTGCGCTTTTGTCCTCGAACCCATTCAGGGCTGGGGCGGAAGCATCTTCCCGCCTGACGATTTCTTCCCCAAACTCCGTCAACTCTGCGACAAACGAAAACTTCTGTTATTTGCTGATGAGGTATTGACCGGAACCGGCAGAACAGGCAAAATGCTTGCCATGGAGCACTGGAATACCAAGGCGGAAATTGTTACCCTGGGCAAAGGATTCGGGAACGGTTTCCCTGTAACCGGACTGTGCGTGGATGAATCCATCGCCGATGCCGTTGAAAATGTCAGCGCCTCGAGCAGCTACGGAGGCAATCCCATGGCCTGCGCCGCGGCTCTGGCCAGTCTCGAAGTCCTCCAGGACGAAAATCTGTTCGATTATGCCGTGGAACTCGGCAATTTCTGCCTGAACATCATGAAGCAAATGAAGGATCGTCACCCGATCATCGGCGATGTTCGTGCCAAAGGCGCTTTGATGGGGATTGAACTGGTCAAGGATCGCAACACGAAGGAACCCTTTGATGCCGCCGGAAAACTGGTCTATCAGCATGCCTTTCGCAACGGACTGGCTTGGATTCCCGCCGGCCATATCCTGCGAATGAGCCCGCCCATCGTGATGGATTTTGATACGGCTAAAAAAGGTCTCGAAATCATCGAAGAATCCATCGCCGCCGCGGAAAAACAACTCTGCTGATAGAGGGAGCCAATCATGCGAACCGTGCGTTTTGGAATCATCGGAGCGGGATTGATGGGCCGGGAATTCGCCAGTGCCGCGGCACGCTGGTGCCATCTTCTGGATATGGATGTCAAACCGGAGCTCGTCGCCGTCTGCGACAGCAACCCGAAGATGGCGCAATGGTTTACGGATCAGTTTTCCTCTGTTCGGCAAAGCACGGCCAATTACCGCGAGCTTCTCAAGAATCCCGACGTGGACGCCGTTTATATCGCTGTTCCGCACCATCTCCATCAGGAAATGTATTGCCAGGCCCTCGAAGCCGGAAAACACCTCATGGGTGAAAAGCCCTTCGGCATCGATAAAAAAGCCAACGATGCCATCATGGATTCCATCCGAAAGCACCCCGAATGCTTCGTCCGCTGCTGTTCGGAGTTCCCTTTCTTCCCCGGCGTCCAGCGAATCGGGCAGATGATTGAACAGAACGCTTTCGGAACCATTCTCGAAGTGCATAGCGGCTTCCTCCACAGCAGCGACCTGAATCCCGATAAACCCATCAACTGGAAACGGCAGATTGAATACAATGGCGAATACGGCTGCCTCGGCGACCTCGGCATGCATGTCTGCCACATGCCCTTCCGCGCCGGATGGATTCCCGGCAACGTCCGCGCCATATTGTCGAAAATCGTCAAACAGCGGCCCGATGGCAAAGGCGCTCTCGTTCCCTGCCGCACATGGGATAACGCCACCCTCTTCTGTGAAGTCCGGCAGCAGGATCACACCTTCCCCCTGACGTTGAAAACCCATCGCATCTGCCCCGGCGAAAAAAACACCTGGTATCTGACCATTCTGGGCACCAAAGCCTGCGCCCGCTGGAGCAGTAAAAATACCAATTCCCTGGAGATTCTGGAATATCGACCTGGCGATCAGGCCTGGCAGCATATTGACATGGGACACGAAACCGCCTTTAAAGCCATCACCGGGGGCATCTTCGAATTCGGATTCAGCGACTCCATCCTCCAGATGTGGGCTGCCTACCTCTATGAACTCCATCACGGAAAGCCAGCCAGCCGCTTTGCCGCCTGCGTTACACCCGATGAAGTTGCCGTCAGTCACAGGCTCTTTACGGCCGCTCTGAAATCCCAGAAACAAGGGACTGTGGAGGTTGTTTAAACAAGTTTTCTACATCCTTTCCTTTTCTTGTTAGCAAAAGAACCCCATGAAATATAGGATACTAGGCAGGACAGGATTGAACGTTTCCGAAATCGCCTTTGGCGGTGTGGAAATCGGCATTCCCTACGGCATTAATATTCAAAGCCGAGAGGATATGCCTACCGAGAAGCAGGCACTGGATCTCTTGCGCACCGCTAGGGAATGCGGAATTAACTTTTTTGATACCGCCCGCATGTATGGCCAAAGTGAAACCATTATGGGTAAGGCTTTTCGAGGCTGTCGCGACCAGGTGGTCATTAATACCAAGTGTGTTCACCTTCGCGATTCGGAAAAGCGCCTGTATCCCGCAGCGGACATCCGTCGCATGATTCCGGAATCCGTGCAGAAAAGCCTGGATGCCCTGCAAACGGACTATATGGATATATTCATGACTCACAGTTCGGATCTGGAAATTCTGGATCACCCCGATGTGCTCGAAGGCTTTGATTCTCTTCGAAAAAAAGGCCTTACCCGTGCCATTGGCGTCTCCACCTATACCCCCGCCGAAACCCAAAAAGCCATCGACTCCGGACTCTGGGATGTCATCCAGCTTCCCTTTAACCTCATGGATCAGCGGCAGGCCGATCTCTTTCCCGCCGCCGCGGAAACCAGTGTCGGAATCATGGTCCGTTCTGTCCTGCTTAAGGGAATTCTCTCCGACCGGGGTAAAAATCTCCACCCCGCCCTGCAGGGCATAACCGACCATCGCAATCACCTACTGCAAATCATCGACAATAACGAATCCGAATTGCCCCGCCTGGCGACCCGATTTGCTCTATCTTTTCCCGAAGTATCTTCCGTTCTCGTGGGCATCGACCGCAAGGAATATTTGTTCGCCGCCCTGCAGTCCGCTGAAGGTTCCGCCCTTGATTCCGAAACCCTCCATACCCTCCGCAAATCGCCCTATCCCGATCCGGACTTTATTAACCTCGCCGTCTGGGATCGAAAGGGCTGGCTCCACTGAGATTCAGGAAATCAATCATGATAAAACTGGGCGTTATCGGATTGAGCGAAGGAAACGGCCACCCGTATTCTTGGTCCGCCATCATCAACGGCCGCTACGATAAAGCGGCCATGGACCAGTGCGGCTATGCCGGCATCCCCCTCTATCTCCATGCCAACGAAGCTACCCTTGGGATAGAAAACGCGCAGGTAACGCATATCTGGACCCAGGATCGCGAGCTTTCACGTCAGGTTGCAGCCGCTTCCTGCATCGAAACCGTAGTCGATCGCATGGAGGATTTGATTGGCAGGGTGGATGCCGTCCTGCTCGCCCGCGACGATCCTGAAAATCACCGTGCCATGGCCGCCCCCTTTATTGACGCCGGTATCCCCATCTTAATCGACAAACCTCTTTGCCGTTCGCAGGACGATTTGAACTACTTTACGGAACAGGTTGCCGCCGGCAAATTCATCATATCCAGCTCCGCCATGCGATACGCCGCCGAAAACGGCACGGTGAAACAGGAATTCCCCGCTCTGGGCCCCATCGATCTGGCAACAGTCGTCGGCAAAAAAGACTGGATCAAATATGGCATTCACATGCTCGAAGGCCTCTTCGCCCTGTTTGACGATCCCCGCGCCGTCGCCGTTAAGCATGTCAGTAAATCCGGCAAAGATATTGTCTATATCGAATTTGAAACCGGTCTGCTCGCCACCGTTCATCTGTTTTATGACATTGTCCCCACATTTCAGATTTCCGTCTTTGGCCAGAAAGGCTGGCGATGCATCGAATACAAAAACTGGTATTCCATGTTCCGCGATCATCTGGCAGAATTCATCCGTTCCGTTCGGCAGGGATTGCCCCGGCTGGACTTCGCCAAAACGGCACAGATCATCCAAACCTTGCTGGCCGCCCGGCAAAGCCTTGAGCAAAACGGCCGCACCATCTTTCTCAAACAGGAGTAGCGTCATGAACATGCGCCCCAGTCGCGTCTTGAAAAAATTGCGAGCAGGCCAGAATGTGGTTTGCGTCAAATTCAATCTCTCGGATCCCCGGGTTGTCGAGCTGGCTTCCATGTGCGGCATCGATTGTTCCTGGCTGGACATGGAACACACCCTCACCGACTGGATCACCGTGGAAAATCAGATCCGCGCCGCCAAAATCCATGATGTCGATACCATGGTTCGCGTCGCGCGGGGGTCCTACAGCAATTATATCCAGCCGCTCGAAGCCGACGCCGCCGGTCTGATGGTCCCCCACATCATGAATTACGAGGATGCCAAGAAAGTGGTTTGGCAGACGCGATTCCATCCCGTTGGCCGCCGCGCCGTCGATGGCGGAAACCAGGATGGCGCCTATTGCATGATCGATTTCAAGGAATATCTTAAAACCGCCAATGAGCAGCGGTTTATCGCGATTCAGATCGAAGATCCCGAACCTCTCGGAGAACTCGATAAAATCGCCTCGGTGGAAGGAATCGATATGCTCTTTTTCGGACCTGGTGACTTCAGTCATGGCATCGGAGCCCCCGGCCAGTGGGATCATCCCAAAATCACCGAAACCCGAAAACGCGTTGCTCAGGTCGCCCGCGAACACGGTAAATTCGCCGGAACTGTCGGCAACATAGCCAATTTCGAAGAGCTGGCTTCCATGGGATACCAGTTTATCAATCTCGGCGCCGATGTCCTCGCGTTAACCGCGTACTTCAAAGATATTGTCAATTCCATCAGCAAAATAGAATCCAAACGGACTGCCGGAAAGAAATAAAAAGGTCATGTATGCACGTTAAAGAATTGCTCAGTTTGAAAAACAAGATTGTCCTCGTCACCGGCGGCGCGGGCCTCTACGGCCGATGCATTGTCGAAGGTCTTGTCGAAGCCGACGGCACTGTCATTACCGCTTCCCGGAATCTCGCCGCACAGCATGCCCTCGCTTCCGACATGAAAAAACAGGGTTACGATGTTCACGCCATGACCGTGGACCAGACGAATCACGATTCGATCCTCGCTCTCAAGCAGGCCATTCAAAAGCAGTTCGGAGGACTCGATGTCTTCATCAATAATTCCGTCGCACGTCCCATGAAACGTTACGATGATCCTCTCTCCTGCTGGGAGGAATCCATGCGAATTAACGCCACCGGCATGTTTGACATCACTCGCGAAATGGCCGACCTCATCGCCCAGCGGGGCGGCGGTACCATCGTCAATATCGGCTCCATGCAGGGCGTCTATGCCCCCGATTTCTCCCTCTACGAAGGCACTACCATGGATTCCCCGCCCGATTATCATTTCCACAAGGCCGGCATGGTCATCCTCACCCGCTACCTTGCACGAAAACTCGCCCCTAAAAACATCCGCGTCAACTGCGTCAGCCCCGGCGGCCTCTTCAACAATCAGCCAGAGGAATTCCTCAAAAAATACAATAAAAAAGTCCCCCTCGGCCGCATGGCAGGCCGCGACGACATCAAAGGCGTTGTCGTCTTTCTCGCCAGCCCCGCTTCTGCCTACATCACAGGCGAAAATATCATCATGGATGGCGGACTCCACGCATGACCATCTCGACAGATAGATAAGGCAGAATATAACCTCCATATTCCATACGTGGAACATTTGACATCTTCGTTTATGGTTATCGGACCCAAAAATAAAGGGGGGCATTTGCATTCCCTGTAAATATATTTTACTTTTTAGTAAATACCCAATTTGTACGAGCTTATCGGAGAATGCGATTTTATGAAGTATGGGATACCGGTTGCTTTACTCATCGGCTTTGCAATGACAACACCCCCGGCCGCTCAAGGCGGTGTGATTCTGAATTTTGGCAGCGGATCATCTCTTTGGGAGACCGCAACGGTGAACAATGGGGGGGTAGTGAAGAGAGATTCGGCATTTTACAGCAGTACCGGCGGAAATCCGGACGGATTCATCTACGGCGAAGTAGAGAACAATGGAAACCGGCTGTATGGATTTCAACCCTCCGATGCTTCAGTGTTTGGTGATCTGACCGGGACGACGCTGACGGTGGATACGAAAATAACTGGTTTGGTAACCGGACCGGGAGACCATCCGACGGTGCGATTTTATATCGGTTCAATGACCGGCGGGAGTAATTACTTTGTATCAAAAGATGCATTTAGCTGGAATATCAATTCCGATCTGAACTGGGTGACGCACCAGGTACAGATGCTGGCGGAGAATTTCATTGAGTGGCCCAACCAGGCGGCGCACAGCATGAATTTCACGGATATGCTTTCGCACGTGGACGATATCGGATTGGTTTTCACAGATACGGTTGGAAACTTTACAAATAATCACATGCTGGGGTTTCGAAGTCGTTATGGAGCGACGATCCGCATAGACAATTTTGGAACCATTGGCGGCAGTCTGGTAACGCCAATTCCAGAACCCGCCACGTTCCTCCTGCTGCTTGCCGGTCTTGTGCTGTTTCGCAAACGGGCGACGCCGCATTAAACATTCCACAAAAAGACATAGTGGAAAACATTTCTGGATGGTTTGGGTGAATTCTGAGCGAATATTTTTTCATCGCCAAAA